>JAAZAQ010000221.1 GCA_012514225.1 Clostridiales bacterium
CCAACTTCATGCCCCTGCACCCGGAGAACAGCGAATTCGCCAGCAAATGGATTTCCCTGTGCGCCATCCATATGGGCGAGGGGCTGCGCGACCCAGTGGAGGTGTACGAGTACCTCTGGCAGTACTACGTCATCGAGGGCAACAAAAGGGTCAGCATCCTCAAGCATTTCGGCTCGCCCACCGTCCGTGCGGACATCACCCGCGTGGTGCCCCAGCTGGACGAGGGCGACCCGGACACCGCCGTCTACTACGCCTACCTGCGCTATGACAAGGAGGGCCGGTTCAAGAACCTGCGGCTGTCGAGCCAGGAGGCCTACGAGCAGCTCTCCAAACTGGAAGCCCGCTTTGCGGAACAGCAGGACGCCGCCGCGCGCCCCAATTACAACGCGATGTACCTGCAGTTCGAGGCGGCCTACGCGCGGGTCAGGTCCCCCCTGCCCCTGGGCGACGCCTTCCTGGAGTACCTGAAGGTGTACGGGCTGCCCGAGGACACGACGCTGTCGGAAATGGAAGGCCGCATCATCACGCTGCTGCCGCAGCTGGAGCTGGCCGGGCACCGGCCGCCCGAGCCCACGCTGGTGCTCACCCCCCGGGAAAAGCCGCCCGCCGGGCTTATCACGCGCCTGTTCGGAAGCAGGCGCGACGCGAAGGTGGTTTTCGCCTACCCCGCAGGACGGCGGGAGGACAACTGGATTGGCGCGCACGAGCGGGGCCGGCAGGCGATGCAGGAGAAGCTGGGCGACGGCGTAAGGAGCAGCTTTATCGACGGGCTGGCCCCGCACAACGTCTATGAGAAACTGAGCGGGGAAGCGGGCGGCGCCGACCTGCTGTTCATCACCGCGTCGAACCTGGCGCTGCCCGCCCTGCGCTTCTCCCTGGAGCACCCGGACTGCCTGACCCTGGTCTACTCGCGCATCCGGGAGGACTACCGGCTGAGCACCTACTACGGGCGGTATTACGAGCCGATGTTCCTCTGCGGCATGGCGGCGGGCATGGCCACAAGGAGCGGCTCCGTCGCCTACGTCACGCCCCGGACGGACTACAGCCGGCACACCGCCGACATCAACGCCTTCGGGCTGGGCGCCCGCTCCGTCCGCCCGGACGCCCAGGTGCTGCTGGCCTGGAAGGACGTGCTGCCCTACCAGCCCCTGACCTGCCAGAAGGGGCTGAAGGCCGCCAGGGAAGCGGGCGCGGACGTCGCCTATACGCCGCTGTACCCGGGGCTTTACGTGCCGGGCCTGCCCCTGAACGTGTTTTCCGCCGTGTTCCGCCTGGGCGAGGGCGGCGCGCCGAACGAATACCTGGCCGCGCCGCAGTGGGACTGGGGGCGGTTCTACGCGGAAATCACCGAAAGCTTTTTGAACGGCAGCCTGGACATCCTGCGGGTCATTGACCGGGGGGATCCCAGCGTTACGGGGCTGTGGTGGGGCCTGGGCGCGGGCGTGCTGCGCTTCCTGTCCTCCCCCTCACCCGGCGTTCCAGGCGGGCATCTGCTGCATTACCTGCGCTCCAGCCTGGCGCGGGACGGCTTCGACCCCTTCCGCGGGCCGGTCCGGGATGCGGAGGGGAAACTGCGGGTGGCGGAGAACAGCGGGCTGAAGCCCTACGAGGTGCTCAACATGGAATGGCTGTGCGACTTTATCCGCGCCGTATGACCCCGACGCCCCCCCGGCGGGTACATTCTTTTGAGGAATATGAAGGAAAGCGAGAGGCACATGGAAAAAAAGAAACGGAACAGGACCGCGCTGTGGCTCCTGCTGCTGGCCGTCATCCTGGCCCTGGGGCTGGGCGGCCTGTACCGCGTGGGCCAGGGCGAGCAGGCGCTGGTGCTGACTTTCGGGCAGGTAACCGACACCAACGGCCCGGGCCTGTACTGGCGCATGCCGGGGGTCCAGCAGGTGGTGTCCCGCAGCGTGACCACCATCCACAACGTGGAATACGGCTACCGGACCTCCATCGGCGGCACCAGCCGCACGGCCGCCCAGTACCGCGACGAGATGGACGAGTCGGTCATGCTGACCAACGACAACTCCATCGTGCAGCTGGAGGCCATCTACCAGTACACCATCCGCGACGTGCGGGAGTTCCTCTTCGACGTGGAGGACCCGGAAGGTACGATGCACCTGGCGTTTGAGGCCATCCTCCGCCGGAACATCCAGAGCCGCTCCCTGGACGACGCGCTGCTGAACAAGGACGCAATCGAGCAGGAGGTGCTGCCGGACTTCCAGGCGCTCATCGACTCCTACGACATGGGCGTCAAGGTGCACAGCGTGCACATCCAGAACATCACCGTGCCAGACGCCGTGACCTCCTATTACGAGGACGTCAACAACGCCAAGAACGAGATGACAAGGCGCCTGGACGAGGCGCAGCAGTACGAGTTCCAGGTGCTTCCGCAGGCGCGCTCCCGCGCCTATGAGCTGGTGCAGCAGGCCATCGCCTACGAGGCCGGCGCCTCGGCGAAGGCGGAAGCCGATACCGCCGTGTTCACAGCCGTGCTGAAGGAATACCAGGCCGAGCCGCAGTCCGCCCGCAGCCGGATGCTGATCGAGACTATGGAAGCCATCCTGGGCGGCGCGGGACGGCTGGTCATCGTGGACCAGAACGACAACGTGCTGCAGCACCTGGACATCGGCGCGGACGACGGCGCCCCGGGAGGGAACTGAGATGCAGAACAACCCAAACAGCAACTGGACCTCGCCCCGCCCGCCGGCAGGCACGGGGAGGGCCGCCGAGATGCTCAGGGACTTCGCCCGGAAAAACACCCGGCTGCTGGTCATCCTGGCAGTCGTCATCATCGCCGCCCTCATCCTGCTCAACGAGGCCTTCTTCATCGTCGGCGAGGCGGAGCAGGCCGTCGTCAGCCGCTTCGGCGTCATCAAGTCCATCATCCTGGACGACAAAAACACCTTCCACGAGCGCTTCGCGCCGCTGTTGAAGGACGAAATCACCAGCTCCGGCGCGGTCGCCATCAGGCGCGGCAGCGGGCTGCATTTCAAGGTACCCTTCGTCGACAAGGTGGACAAATTCCCCTCCCTGCTGTTCAACTACACCTCCAACTCCGAGACCGTAAACACGAGCGAGAAGAAGCAGTACAACATCACCACCTACGCCCAGTGGCGCATCGCCGACCCCGCCCTGTTCAGCCTAAAGCTGGGCTCCGCCATGAACGCGGAAAACCAGCTGGACAACCTCATCCACCCCGTCATCGTGCAGGCCATCAACCGCCTGCTGGCGGAGGACTTCATTTCCAACAAGGAAGCCCTCAACGCCGCCCTGAAGGCCGGCCTGGACACCATCAACCGCGACATGGTCATCCGGGGCATCGAGGTGACCGACATCCAGGTGCACCGCACCATCCTGCCGCAGGCCAACGTCGAGACGACCTACGACCGGATGAAGGCCGACCGCGCCAAGGTCGCCCAGCAGCTGCGCAGCGAGGGCGAGGAAACCTACCGCAAGATGGTCGCCGACACCGACCTGAAGGCCGCCCGGATCGAGGCGGACGCGACGCGCACGGCCGGCGAGACGCGCGCGCGCGCTGACGCCGCCGTGATGGGCATCTACAACAAGGCCTACAAGGAGGACCCGGTATTCTACCAATTCTGGCGCTCCCTGCAGGCCCTGCGCGGCAGCTTCCAGAAGAACAGCCTGCTCGTCCTCAACCAGGAGCACCCGCTGTGGAAGCAGCTGGTGGAGTGGGGCTTCGGGACGCCGCAACAGTAAAACAGTTTACGAACCAACTCCGCTGCCGGGAGGGAAACCTCCCGGTAGTTTTTTCATGGGGCGGCATGAAAAAAGCCCTCGCGGGCTTGAAACGGCATGCGAGAGACGGGCTGGACCCGTTTTGATGGGCGGTCAGTCCGCGGGCTTGATTTTCTCCCCCCAGACGCCCAGGAAGTGCGCCGCGCCGAAACCGGCGGCGGCGACCGCCACGCAGAGGACGCCCTGTCCGACGGAGGCAATATGGTATTCCGGCGGCGGGAAGAGAACGATGGCCAGGGTGCTGGCGAGCACCAGCCCGACCACCGCGTTGCTGGTCACGCCGTAGTGGCGCTCGTACAGACGGTCCACAAAGCGCGCGAAGACGAAGGCCACCACCGCGATGCCCAGCAGCAGGGGGATGACGACGGCGAAGTCCAGATCCTTCACCGCGGCCATAATCTTGGTGTAGATGCCCATAAACAGCAGGATGGAGGAGGAGGACAGGCCCGGCACCACCAGGCTGAAGCCCCAGATGAGGCCGGAGACCAGGCTCAGGAGCAGGGTAGGCTCCAGGTCCTGCGCGCTGCCCCTGGACATGAGGAAGAGGAAGGCCATCAGCAGGACAAAGCCCAGGACGAGGGCCAGGCGGTTGCTCCGCCGCTCGCCCGCGCTGAGCGCGACGCCGTCCCTGGGCTTCTGGGCTGCGCGGTACAGCAGCGGGACGGTGCCCAGGATGAGGCCGATGAACAGGGCCAGGGGGATGGGCGAGGAGCCGGAGAACAGCCAGGCCACCAGCTTGGCGAAGCCCCAGAAGCCCAGGCCCACGCCCAGGATGACGGGGATGAACAGCCGGTAATGCGTTTTGAACGTGACGAGGGGGCGCGCCAGAAAGGCCATCATCGGCCGGTAGATGCCAAAGACCACCGCCAGCACGCCGCCGGACACGCCCGGCAGGATGGCGCCGCCGCCGATCAGCGCGCCCTGGATGACCCGGTAGAGGAAGAGAAGCGGGCTTTCCCGGCCCTGCTGCGGCTGGTCGCTCATGCGCGAACCTCCTTGATTTCTGTCTGTACCCCGGGCGGCTCAGGCGATGGACGCCGGGCGCGCGGCCTGCGCCGGCAGCAGTTCCACACGGGGGATGCCCAGCGCGTCCAGGTGCTGGACGGCCAGGTCGTAAATCTCGCATTCCGCCAGGCGCGCCGGCTTGTGCGCGTCCAGGCCGACGATGGCGCTGACGCCTTCCTTTGCGGCGACCTGCCAGAACCCCGGCGCCGGGTAACCCGCCCCGCGCCGCCAGGTGTTGTAAAAGCCGGACAGGTTGAACTCCAGCGGCACGCCGCAGGCCCTGGCCGCGGCGCAGACGTCGCGGGAGGCGGCGCGGCAGTTTTCGTCGAATCGCGCGTAGCCCTGCATGAACAGGTCGGGGTGGGCCAGGCAGTCGAACAGGCCGCTTGACAGCCCCATCTCAGCCCGCGCGGCGTAGCGGCGCAAGTCGGAGACGGTGGAGGCGTAGCCGAAGTAGCCCTCCTCCCCCGGGTTGTCGAAGTGGTTGCCAAACAGCAGGAAGGAGACGCCGTGCTCCCGGCAGGCGTCCCGCAGCCAGCCCTCGAACTCCGGGTAGTATTCCGCCTCCAGCCCCAGGCGGACGTCCACCTTGCCGGCGTATTGCTCCCGAAGGGAACGAACGGAACGGGCGTAGTCGCCCAACTGGGACAGGGGCATGCGGATGCCGGACTCGAACCCGTCCCGGTAGGGCCAGGGCGAATGGTCGGAAAAGCCCAGGACGCCGAAGCCGCCGGCATCCGCGGCGCGGACGTAGGCCTCGTCCGTCCCCTCGGCGTGCAGGCAGCGGGTGGTGTGGGTGTGGTAGTTGGTTCGGATGCGGATTCCCCTCCTTCCGGACACAGCCCGTATTCTACGACATGCGGCCCCGCAGGGCAATGGACGCGAGGCCGCCTTCAAGACCGGTTTTGACACGCGCGGCGAAGCCGGCGCAAAAGGAAAACCGGGCGCCGGAAGGCAGCCCGGTATCCGCGGCCCGGCGGCTTACATCGCCTGGCGCAGCAGCCGCTCGACCTTCTCCTTGCTGACCGCGCCCTCCAGCACCTTCCTCCCGTCAAGGAAGAAGGTCGGCACGTAGTAGAACGGCTCGGGGGGGCTGAAATTGGAGGTCTTGTACACGTCCACCAGCTCGACGTTGGCTTTTTGCAGTTCCGGGTGCTCCTTCGTGAGTTCGTTCATCCAGCGCTTCGCGTCGCCGCAGGCGGGGCAGCCCTCGAAATGGTACATGGTCATTCTGGGCATTTCAGATCTCCATCCCTCTCGTAATCCGGCGGCGGGCTTGCCTTCCGCCGCGTGACAGGATTATACCCGCTTTCCCCCGCCGGATACAGGCCGGCGAACTCAGGCGTCCAGGCGGTGCTTGACGCGGTCGTGCTCCTCGGCGCGCTTGCCGTTGTTGAAGCGGTCCAGCGTGCCCACCAGGTAGCCGGTGATGCGGCGGATGCGCTCGAAGGGTTGGGCGTCGAAGGTGTAGTCGATGTCCACATACTCGCCGTCCACGGTGACGTCCATGCGCTTGGGCTCGCGGCCGTACCGCTCCCTGGCATGGGCGAGGTAGGCGCTGAGCTCCTCCTGGGGGAGGGCGCCGTTATTGACTTGGATGGTGCAGGACATGATAAGGCCTCCTCTGCTGTAGTGCCCTTGGTATACCACATCTTGTGGGTCCCGCGCAAGTAAAACCTACAGGTTGGGTTTCGGGCGGAAACCTACATCATGGTCTGCCCGTTGATGACCAGGCCGAAGCGGCGGCCCAGCCGCTCCGCCGCCCGGCGGCACAGCAGCATGCGCAGGAAAATCTCGAAATACTCCGACACCGAGCTGACGGCGGTATCGATGGTCAGGTTGAGGAGGATGCGCGCGTCGTTCTCCGGCACCTCCACCTCCGAGCGGGTGACGGCGTAGTTGACCCGGTCGTGGATGTCCAGCGCGATGGTCTCCTTGTTCCGGACCCGGGTGCGGCGCACGTCGGTCTTGTCGCCCAGGATGAGGGCGGCGGCCACGTCATTGACGGGAAAGGCGGTGGCCTCGTCATGGTTTCCGATGGCGGTGACGATGGCCGCGATATCCTCCGGATCGCCCTCTAGACGGGAGAGCAGGTCGAAGGCCATCAGGGCACCGGAGCGCTCGTGCCCGGTGCGGTTGACGACGTTGCCGATGTCGTGCAGGAAGCCGGCGATGGCGGCCAGCTCCGCCTCCCGCTCCGGGTGCCCCAAATCGCGCAGGATGCCGGCGGCCGTTTTCGCCACCCGCGTGACGTGGGCAAAGCTGTGCTCGGTGTACCCCAGCGCCAGCAGGGAATCGTCCGCCCGCTGGATGTAGGCGCGGACGGCCGGGTTGCGCTTGACGTCCTCAAAGGTCAGCGTCATGGGAAATCTCCTTTGACGGCGGGCCGGTGCCCGGCAATCCGCCTTATTTCGTTTCGGCTTGCGCCAGCAGCGCTTTCATGAAGGCCGGCAGGTCGTCCGGGGAGCGGGAGGTGACGAAGCCGCCGTGAACCACCACTTCCTCGTCGACCCATTCGGCGCCCGCGTTGACCAGGTCGTCCCGGATGGCGTTTACGGAGGTCAGCCGGACGCCCTTCAAAAGCCCGGCGGAGACGCCGACCCAGCCGGCGTGGCAAATCATCCCGACGGGCTTTTGGGCCCTGTGGAATTCCCGCGCCAGCCGGAGCGCGTCCGCGTCCCTGCGGATTTTGTCCGGCGCATAGCCGCCCGGGATGAAGAGCACCGCGTAATCGTCAGCCTGCGCCTGCGCGAACGCCAGGTTGGCCGGGAAGGCGAAGCCGCTTTTGCCCTTGTACTCCCCCGCCTCCGCCCCGGCGACGTCCACCTGGTAGCCGGCTTCCAGGAAGCGGTAATAGGGATAGACCAGCTCCTTCTCGTCAAAGAGGGGGCCGATGAAAATCAGAGCCTTTTTCATGCCGTCTCCTTTCGGTCCACGGGGGAACCGTTTCCCCCCGCAGGACTATACCCGCGCGGGCGCTTCGGGTGACAGGCGGGAGGGGCTGTGGTAAAATCCGCCGTGCAAACCGAAGGAGGACCCGGATTGGACACGAACTGGCAGGAGCGCCTGGAGGCGCTGCTTGAAACCGTTTCCCGCCCCGCCCGCTACGTGGGGGGCGAGGTCAACCAGGCGGACAAGGAATGGAAGCCGGGCATGACCCGCTTCTGTTTCGCGTTCCCCGACACCTACGAGGTGGCGATGAGCCACCTGGGGATGAAGGTCATCTACGACGCGGTCAACCGGGCGGAGGGCCTGGTGTGCGAGCGGGTGATGATGCCCTGGACGGACATGCTGGAAGGCATGAAGAGGGAGGGTATTCCCCTGTTCTCCCTGGAGACGCGCACGCCGCTGTCGGCGTTCGACGCGGTGGGGTTCACGCTGCAGTACGAGATGAGCTACACCAACGTGCTGGCCATGCTGGACGCGGGCGGCATCGCGGTGGAAAGCAGGGACAGGGGACGGGACGCGCCCGTCGTCATCGCCGGGGGCCCCTGCGCCTTCAACCCCGAGCCGTTGGCGGACTTCGTGGACGCCTTCCTGATGGGGGACGGGGAGACCGCCACCCTGGAGATGCTGCGCGTCATCGGCGACGGCCGGCGCCGCGGGCTCGACAGGGAGGACATCCTGCTGGCGCTGGCGCAGATTGAAGGGGTGTACGTCCCGCGCTTTTATACGCCGGAATACCACGGGGACGGGCGGCTGGCTGCCTTTTCCCCCGTTCGGGCCGGCGTCCCCGCCCGCGTCCGCAAGCGCATCGAGCCCGACCTGGACCTGGCGGCCTACCCGGAAACCATTCCCCTGCCCTTCACCGAGGCGGTGCATGACCGCATCGTGCTGGAAATCATGCGCGGCTGCACGCGCGGCTGCCGCTTCTGCCAGGCGGGCATGCTGTACAGGCCGGTCAGGGAGCGAAGCCCCGAAAAGCTGTTCGCGCTGGCGGAGAAGCTGGTCGCCTCCACCGGATACGAGGAGATGAGCCTGTCGAGCCTGTCGACGGGCGACTATTCCCGGCTGCCGGCGCTCATCCGGGGGCTGGATGAACGGTTTTCCAGCCGGCGCGTCGCCCTGTCCCTCCCCAGCCTCCGGGTGGACGGGGAGCTGAAGCAGACGCTGGAGATGAGTTCCCAGGTCAAGAAATCCGGCCTGACGCTGGCGCCGGAGGCGGGCACCCAGCGGCTGCGCGACGTCATCAACAAGGGCGTGACGGAGGAGGACGTGCTCCGCTCGGTGACGGAGGCCTTCGAGTCCGGGTGGAGCGGCGTGAAGCTGTACTTCATGATCGGCCTGCCCACGGAGACGGACGAGGACCTGCTGGGCATCGCGGAGCTGGCGAAAAAGGTGGTCGGCCGCTACTACGCCCTGCCCCGGGAGAAGCGGCCCCGTGGGCTGAAGGTGGTCGTCAGCGCCTCCACATTCGTGCCCAAGCCCTTCACCCCCTTCCAGTGGGCGCCCCAGGACGGCCTGCCCGAGATCAAGCGCAAGCAGGCCCTGCTGCGCCAGGCGCTCAACATCCGCGGCGTCGAATTCAACTGGCACGAGCCGGAATTGAGCGTGCTGGAAGCCTGCTTCGCCCGCGGGGACCGGCGCCTGGGCCGGGCGCTGCTGGCCGCCTGGCGCTCCGGCTGCGTGCTGGACGGGTGGAGCGAGCAGTTTGACAACCGGAAGTGGCTGGACGCCTTCGAAGCCGCCGGCCTGACGCCGGCATTCTACGCCCAGCGGGAGCGCCCGGAGGACGAGCAGCTGCCCTGGGACTTCGCCGACATCGGCGTGACCCGGGCCTACCTGAGGCTGGAGTTTCGCCGCGCCCTGGAAGGCCAGACCACGCCGGACTGCCGGGACGGCTGCGAGGGGTGCGGGCTCCGGCGGTTTGAGGGGATTTGCCCGGAATGAAAATGCTGACTGTGTTCGAAAAAACCGGGCCGGCACGCTTCATCGGCCACCTGGACCTGCAGCGCGCCATGCAGCGGGCGCTGCGCAGGAGCGGGCTGCCCGTCCGCTACTCCCAGGGTTTCAACCCCCACCTGCTGCTCAGTTTCGCCTCCCCGCTGTCCGTGGGCACGGAGGGGCTGCGGGAAATCATGGAGGTCCCGCTGGCGGAGGACGTCCCCGAAGCAAGCTTCCTGGCCCAACTGAACGCGGCGCTGCCGCAGGGGCTGAAGGCCTCCCTGGCCCGCGCCCTGCCCGACGACGCGCCCGCGGCCATGGCGCGGCTGCATGCGGCGCGCTATGCCATCCGCCCCATGACGAGCGCCGACACCCTGCTGGCCGCGGCGCCCGCCTTCCTGGCGCAGGAAACCATCCCCTTCCTGCGAAAGACCAAGTCCGGCGAGCGGATGGACGACCTGAGGCCCCTCATCCTGGCCCTGCGGGCGGAGGACGGCGCGCTTTACGCCACGCTGTCCTGCCACGAGCGCGGCACCGCCAAGCCGGAGCAGCTGGTCGCGGCATTGGCCGCCTTTTCAGGGTTGCCGGCGCCCCGCTGCCGGGTGACCCGCGAAGGGCTGCTGGACCGGGATATGCGGCCGCTGGAGGGCCTGTGAACGAGCTGCTGCTGCAGACCCGGGGCGAAATGCCCCGCGCCGCGCTGGTCAAAAACCGGCGGCTTTATGAAATCCTCGATCTGGACGAGGACGCCGCCCGGGGAGCGGAAGCCGTGCACCTGGGGCGCGCGGGGCGGGTGATGAAGAGCCTGGGCGCGCTGTTTGTCACGCTGCCCGGCGGGCAGGAGGGCTTCCTGCCCTTTTCGGACCTGCCGAAGGGCTTTATGCCCAAGGGCGGGGACGCGCTGGTGGTGCAGATCCGAAGGCCGGCGGCGGGCGGGAAGGCCGCCCGGCTGTCCATGGAGCTGACGCTGTCCGGGCGACACGCCGTGCTGCTCTGCCCCGGCCATTCCGCCTGCGCGTCCCGCCGCGCGGAGAACCCCCGCGAACTGCGCGCGCTGGCGGAACGGCTGCGCCCGGAAGATTACGGCCTGGTGCTGCGGGCGAACGCCGAAGGCGCTGCGGAAGCGGACATCCGGAATGAAATCGACGCGCTGAAATCCCGGATGGAAGCGCTGCAGGCGCGGGCGAAAACGACGCCCGCCCCCGCCCTGCTGGAAGGCGCCCCGGGGCCAATCGCCCGGCTGCTGCGGGATTTGCGGGAAGCGCCCGAGCGCGCGGTGAGCGACGACGAGGCCGCGGCCGCAGGGTACGGCCTGCCCGTCGTCCCCTCCCCCGACCCCTTCGGCCTGTACGGCGTGGAAACCCAGCTGAAAAAGGCGCTCAGCCGCCGGGTATACTTGCCCTCGGGCGGCACGCTGCTGCTGGACCCCTGCGAGGCCGGGCTGGTCATCGACGTGAACACCGC
>JAAZAQ010000222.1 GCA_012514225.1 Clostridiales bacterium
AACTTGAACACCTTCAGCGGCGAGGCCAGCCGCTCCAGCCCGTCCGTCAGCGTGACGGGGGCGGTGGTCAGGGTCAGGATGCTGCTGCCGGTGACCAGGAACACCAGCCGGAGGGAGAAGTGCACGGCGTTCATCAGCCCCTCCTGCTTGACAACGACGGGCCCGATGCGGAGCAGCTCGGTCGTCCCGGCGCCGAAGAACAGGTTGAGGATGAAGGTGAAGGCCAGCAGGATGCGCATGGGGCGCAGGCTCCGGAGCATCAGGGCGGCGGGCAGCTTCGACATCCAGGCCGCGAAGGCCAGGTAGAGGGCGACGGGGATGTACAGCCACAGGTCGCGCACCAGGAACACCGCGATGAGGTAGAGGAAGGCCAGGACGATTTTGGCGCGCGGGTCCAGCCGGTGCACCGGGCTGTCCACCGGGTAATACTGCCCCAGGGTGATGTCACGCAGCATCGCCGTCCCCCCCTTTGATGAGCAGGGCGAGTTCCGCCGCGATGTCCTCCAGCCGGGCGCGCTCGGCCAGTTCCAGCCCGCCTTCCCGCAGCAGGCGCGCCAGCTTGAACCCCTGGGGCACGTCCAGGCCCATCCGGGTCAGCCGGTCGTACTGCGAGAAGACCTCTTCGGCCGTGCCCTCCATGGCCAGGGCGCCCTTTTCCAGCACCGCGACCCGGGTGGCCAGCCGCGCCACGTCGTCCATGGCGTGGGAAATCAGCACCACCGTGGTGCCGGAGCGGTTCAGCCGCTGCACGTCCTCCAGCAGGAAGTCCCGTCCCCGCGGGTCCAGCCCGGCGGTGGGCTCGTCCAGCACCAGCACGCGCGGCCGCATGGCCAGGACGCCCGCCAGCGCGGCGCGGCGCATCTGGCCGCCGGAGAGCTCAAAGGGCGAGCGCGGGCTGATTTCGCCGAAGTCCAGCCCCACCAGCGCCAGCGCCTCCCGAACCCGCGCGTCGATTTCCGCGTCGGACAGGCCCATGTTCCGGGGGCCGAAGGCGACGTCCTTGTAGACCGTTTCCTCGAACAGCTGGTGCTCCGGGTACTGGAACACCAGCCCGACCTGGAAGCGCAGCGCGCGGCGGTTGGCGTCCCCGGCGTTGATGTCCTGCCCGTCCAGCAGCACGCGGCCGGAGGTGGGCTTCAGCAGGCCGTTGAGGTGCTGGGCCAGGGTGGACTTGCCCGAGCCCGTGTGGCCGATCAGGGCCAGCAGCTCGCCGTCCCGGACGGTCAGGTCGACCTTGTCCAGCGCCACGGTGGTCTGGGGGCCGGAGCGGTAGGCGTGGCTTACCTGTTCAAGCACGAGGGGCACAGCCGCTTCACCTCCTCCACCATTTCGTCCACCGTCAGGATGTCCGCGCGCGCCGGGACGCCCCGCTCCTGGAGCAGCCGCGCCAGCCGGGTCATCGGTGGCACGTCCAGCCGCAGGGCGCGCAGCGCGTCCACCTGCGAGAAGACCGCCTTCGGGGTCCCGTCCATGGCGACCCGCCCGTGGTCCATCACCAGCACGCGCCCGGCCAGGGCGGCCTCCTCCATGAAATGGGTAATCCACACCACGGTGATGCCGGCGTCGCGGTTGAGCGCGCGCACGGTGTCCAGCACCTCCTTGCGCCCCTGGGGGTCCAGCATCGCGGTGGCCTCGTCCAGGATAAGCGCCTCCGGCCGCATGGCCAGGATGCCGGCGATGGCGACGCGCTGCTTCTGCCCGCCGGAGAGCAGGTGGGGCGCGCGGTCGCGGAAATCGTACATGCCCGTCAGGCGGAGCGCCTCGTCAATCCGGGCGGGCATCTCGTCCGTGGGCACGCCGATGTTTTCCAGCCCGAAGGCCACGTCGTCGTAGACCTGGGTGGCGACCAGCTGGTTGTCCGGGTTCTGGAAGACCATGCCGGCGGTGCGGCGGATGTCCCAGGTGTAGCGGTCCTCCCGGGTGTCCATGCCGCTGACGGTCACGCTGCCCCCGGTGGGCAGGTACAGGCCGTTGAGCAGCTTCGCCAGGGTGGACTTGCCCGAACCGTTGTGCCCCAGCACGGCCAGGAACTGGCCCCGGGGCACGTCGAAGCTGACGCCGGTGAGCGCCGGCGGCGACTCCGGGTCGTAGCGGTATTCCAGGTCCGAAACGGTCAGGTGGGGCGCGTCGGTCATGTCGTCTCCCCGCGGTTGAAGGCGCCGCGCATGTCGAATTCCCGGTAAAAGTCCTTCATGTAGTCAAGGTAGCGGTCCTCCCGGATGGCCTGCCGGGCGCCTTCCATCAGCCGGGCCAGGTAGCGCAGGTTGTGGACGCTGCACAGGCGGGCGCCGGTGATTTCGTCGGTGGCGATGAGGTGGCGGATGTAGGCGCGGGAGTAGTTCCGGCAGGCCTCGCAGTCGCAGCCCTCCTCCAATGGCCGGAAGTCCGCCTTATAGGCCGCGTTCCGCACCACCAGCCGACCTTCCCGGGTCAGCACGGTGCCGTTGCGCGCGATGCGGGTGGCCAGCACGCAGTCGAACATGTCCACGCCCCGCAGCACGCCTTCCAGCAGGCAGTCCGGCGTTCCCACGCCCATCAGGTAGCGCGGCTTGTCCCGTGGCAGGAGGGGCAGGGTGTGCTCCAGCATGTCATACATGGTTTCCTTGGGCTCGCCCACCGACAGGCCGCCGATGCCGTAGCCGGGAAAGTCCATGTCCGCGAGGGCGCGGGCGGATTCCCGTCGCAGCTCAGGGTAGAAGGCGCCTTGCACGATGCCGAAGAGCGCCTGGTCCTCCCGGGTATGGGCTTTCTTGCAGCGCAGCGCCCAGCGGTGTGTGCGCTCCATGTCCTCCCGTGCCTTTTCCTCCCCGCAGGGGTAGGGGGAGCACACGTCGAAGGCCATCGCGATGTCCGCGCCCAGCTTCTGCTGGATGTCCACCGCGCTTTCCGGGCTCATGAACAAGGGGCTGCCGTCCAGGTGGCTGCGGAAGGCCACGCCCTCCTCGGTCATGCGGTTGAGCCCGGAGAGGGAGAACACCTGGTAGCCGCCCGAGTCCGTGAGCAGGGGCCGGTCCCAGGCCATGAAGGCGTGCAGGCCGCCCGCCTCCCGGATGAGGTCCTCCCCGGGGCGCAGGTGCAGGTGGTAGGTGTTGGCCAGCACGATGGAGGCGCCGATTTCCTTCATCTCCCGCGAGGTCATCGCCTTGACGACGGCCTGGGTGCCCACCGGCATGTACACCGGGGTTTCCACCGGCCCGTGCGGGGTGTCAAGGACGCCCAGCCGGGCGCCGGACTGGCGGCAGGTGTGCTCCAGGCGGAAGGTGACGGGTGAGGGCATGGCGCTCCTTGCTGGGTCGGTTCGTTCGGCGGGGTCCGGGCGGGGCTTTCCGCGCTCTGCTTACGGCGCGATGTCCGGCCACACCCGGGTCAGGCCGTCCAGCTCCCGGGCGTAAGGCGCGAAATGCGGGCTGCGGGGCCAGGGCGCAGGCAGGTATTCGGGCGGGCAGACGAAGACCATGCCCTTGCCGGTCACCGGGTGGGCGAAGCGCAGGCGCATGCCCCACAGTGCGATGAGGGATTCCCCCGCGCCGCGCGGGTTGTAGCGCGCGTCGCCCAGCAGGGGGTGGCCGAAGTGGGCCATCTGGGCGCGGATCTGGTGGGAGCGCCCGGTCTGCAGCTTGACGGCGACCAGGCTCTTTTCCGCGCTGTGGGCGACGGTCTGCCCGGAGAGCACCGCCTCCTTGCCCTGGCGCCTGAGGTAGGCGGGCAGGACGCGCACGGTGTTCTGCGCGGGGTCCTTGACCAGGTAGTCCTTCAGGGTGAAGCGGTCGGGCGTTTCGCCCGCGCATACCAGCACGTACTCCCGGCTCAGGCCGCCTTCCTTCATTTGCGCCGCGAAGCGCGCGGCCGCCTTGCTGGTGCGCGCGAAGACCAGCAGCCCGCCCACAGGCCGGTCCATGCGGTGCACCAGGCCCAGGAAGACGTCGCCGGGCTTTTCGTACTTCTCCTTCAGGTAGCCCTTCAGGACGCCCAGCAGGTCGCGGTCCTGGGTGCGGTCGCCCTGGGTGAGCATGCGGGGCGGCTTGAGGGCGACCAGCACGTGGTTGTCCTCGAACAGGATGGGTGGAATCGCGCTTTGGCTCACTTCGTTCTCTCCTTTGGCCGCCACCGCCCCGTTGCGCCGGCGGGCAGCACGCCGCCGGAGGCGATGGGCAGGCACAGTTCCTGCGCGTCCAGGGCCCCCTCCGGCAGGGCGCGGCGCAGGATGTTGCCCAGGACGGCGGGCTGGAAGCCCGTGGTATAGCCGTTGATGAGGAAGAACAGCGGCTCCTCCGACAGCAGCCCGGCGCACAGCTCCGCCAGGGGGAAGAGCTCGTCCTCCAATTTCCAGACCTCGCCGCCGGGGCCCCGGCCGTAGCTGGGCGGGTCCATCAGGATGCCGTCATACCGGCTGCCGCGGCGCAGCTCGCGCCGCACGAAAGCCTTCGCGTCCTCCACGATGTATCGGCAGCCGTCCTCCGGGGCGCCGGTCAGGCCGCGGTTTTCCCGCGCCCAGGCGACCATGCCCCGGGCCGCGTCCACATGGGTGACCTTCGCGCCGGACATCGAGAGGGCCAGGGTCGCCCCGCCGGTGTAGGCGAAGAGGTTGAGCACCCTGGCGCCGGGGCGGCCTTCGACCCGGGCGCGCATCCAGTCCCAGTTGCCGGCCTGCTCGGGGAAGAGGCCGGTGTGCTTGAAGCCCGTGGGCCGCACATAGAACCGCAGGTCCCGGTAGGCGATTTCCCAGCGCTCCGGCAGGGGCTTTTTGAAGGTCCACGCGCCGCCGCCCGCCGCGCTGCGGGCGTACACGGCGTCCGCCTGCCCCCAAAGGCCGGGCTTTGCCTTCGGCCAGATGACCTGCGGGTCTGGGCGCGCCAGCAGGTAGTCGCCCCAGCGCTCCAGCTTCATCCCTTCGCCGGCGTCCAGCACCTCGAAATCCCGCCAGGCGTCGCTCAGGAACACGCCGCGCCCTCCCGCCGCCCGGCGTCGGTCAGGGCGGTCTCCACGGCGGCGGCCCAGCCCGCCCTGCGGGCCTTGCGTTCGGCTTCGCCGATGGCCGGCTCGAAATCCCGCTCCGGCCGCCACAGCGCGGCGGCCTCCCGCGGGCCGTCAATCAGCCCCTTGCCCACGCCGGCCAGCAGCGCCGCGCCCAGGGCGGTGGTTTCCCGCTCCTGCGGCCGCTGCACGCGCACGCCGGAGATGTCGGCCTGCAACTGCATCATCAGGCTGTTCGCGCTGCCGCCGCCGTCCGCGCGCAGGACACCGGGATTCCGCCCCAGCGCGCCCGCCATCAGGCGCAGCAGGTCGTCGGACTGGAAGGCGATGGACTCCAGCGCCGCGCGGGCCAGGTGGCAGCGGTTGCTGCCGCGGGTGAGGCCCAGCAGCGTGCCCCGGGCGTACATGTTCCAGTGCGGCGCACCCAGGCCGGTGAAGGCCGGGACGAAGTGGACGCCGCCGGTGTCCTCCACTTGCCGTGCCAGCTCCTCCGACTCTGCGGCGGTCTTCAGGACGCCCAGCTCGTCGCGCAGCCACTGGATGGCGGCGCCGGCGACGAACACGCTGCCCTCCAGCGCGAAAACGGGCTTGCCGCCGATTCGCCAGGCCAGGGTGGACAGCAGCCCCGGCACGTCCCCGGCCGGCCGTTCCCCGGCGTTCATCAGCATGAAGCAGCCCGTGCCGTAGGTGTTCTTGACGTCCCCGGGGTTCAGGCAGCCCTGGCCGAACAGGGCGGCGTGCTGGTCGCCCGCCAGGGCGCAGACGGGGACGGGCCCGCCCAGCAGGGAGGGATGGAGGTCCCCCGCGGCCTGCGCGGTGTCCAGGACCCGGGGCAGCAGGGCGCGGGGCAGGTTGAAGGCCCGCAGCAGGTCGTCGTCCCAGTCCTGGGTATGCAGGTTGAACAGCATCGTGCGGCAGGCGTTGGTCGCGTCCGTCACGTGGGGCTGGCCTGACAGCAGGCGGAAGGCCAGGAAGCTGTCCACGGTGCCGAAGCACAGTTCGCCCTTTTCCGCGCGCTCTTGCAGGCCGTACTCGTCCAGCAGCCAGCGCAGTTTGGTCGCTGAAAAATAGGCGTCCGGCACCAACCCTGTTTTCGCGCGGATGAGGGGCGCGAGCCCCTCTGCCTTGAGCCGCTCCACCATCGGCGCGGTGCGCCGGCACTGCCAGACCACGGCGGGCGCCAGGGCTTTCCCGGTTTCCCGGTCCCAGACGAGGGTGGTTTCCCGCTGGTTCGCGACGCCGGCGGCGGCGATCTGCCCGGGGCGGACGCCGGCCCTGCGGACGGCCTCCCGCATCGCGCGCATGGTGGTGTCCACCAGGTCTTCCGGCTCATGCTCCACCCAGCCCGGGCGCGGGTAGCGCTGGGCGAACTCAAAGGCCGCCGATGCGGTGAGGCGGCCTTCGGGCGTGAATACGGCGGCGCGGGAGGAGGTGGTTCCCTGGTCCAGCGCTAGGAGAAACTGAGCGGCCACGCGCCCTCCTTGTTCGGGTTATTCAAGGCGGATGCCGTACATGCGGCTGTTCTCCCGCCCGGAGGTTCCGATGACCAGCACGTCGTTGTACACCGCAGGGGAGCCTTCCACCGGCCCGCCCAGCTCCAGGGTGAAGAGAACCCGCCCGCTGGCGCCGTCGAGCAGGAAGAGGCGCCCCTCCGCGTCCGCCTGGATGACGCGGGCGCGGCCGTCGGGCGTGTAGACGGCAACGGGGGAGGAGACGGAGCCGGCGGCCAGGGGCAGCTTCCACGCCTGCTCGCCGGTCGCCTTGTTCAAGGCGACGAGGGCGCCGCCCTCCTCGGTTTTGTTGAGGGTGAACAGCACCAGATGGCCGATGCCTTCCCGGCCGACCAGCGGGCTGGCTTTCAGGCCGGAGCGCTCGCCCTTGTCGTACTTGGCCTTGATTTCCACCTTCCAGGCCTCCTGGCCGGTCAGGGCGTCCAGCCGGCGCAGCACGGCCACGCCGTCCCGGCGGGAGCGGTCGAACACCGTGGTGCCGGTATACAGCGCCAGGGCGCTGTCCCCCTCCAGGTCCAGGGCGGGGGTGGCGTCGGTGTTGTCGCCCGTGTCGAAAGCCCAGACGGTCTTCAGGGTGGTCGTGTCCACGCAGCGGATGATGCCCCGCTTGTCCGCCACGAAGGCGTAGGGGCCATACATCGCGGCGGAGGCCTCGATGGAGACGCTGTTGTCCGGCTGCTTGCCCGCCTTGGTGCGCAGGTAGGTCACGTCCGGGTCGACGGTCAGGGTTTTGGTGTCCCTGACGTCGAACACCGTGTTGAGGGTGACGGTATAGATGAGGCCGTTCTCGCCGGCCACGACCAGGCTGTCGCTGAAGCGGTCGAACAGCGCCGTGCCGTCGAAGGCCCCGTTGGTCGCGTATTGCAGCTGGTTCTTGGTCTTGCGGCCGTTGATGAATTCCGCCCGGCTGCCGTCCACCAGGTTGTAGATGAAGAAGCCGATGTCGCCCGTCTTGCCGGGCAACTTGGAGATGCCCTGGCCGAAGGCGGCCAGCGGCCGGCCCATCGGGTCCACCGACACGCTGCCCTTCAGGGGGAAGCCGACGTCGAAGGGCTCGCGGGTGGGCTTGCCGTCGTTCAAGTCCAGGAAGTAAACCTTGCCGTCCTGCGCCGCGAAGATGACCTCCTTCAGCGCGCGGACCGCCTTCTTTTCCTCGTTGAGGTTCATCATCTCGCGCACCTCGATGGGCCACTTGACGATGGCGGGCTGGCCCGTCCAGCCCAGGCCGTAGAGGGTGCCGGAGTCGGAGGTGCGCAGGCTGCCGACCTCGGCCTGCCAGAGGACGGACAGCTGCTCCAGCGCCATGTCCGCCGTGCCGAAGGCCGCGTTTTGGCGCATGCCGTCGCCGCGGAAGGTGAACACGCCCCCGGGGTAGTAGGTGTATCCCTCCCCGCCCTGCACGTTCAGCGGCGTTTCCCGGGTATAGTCGCCCAGGCCCTTGGCGCCCCGGTAGGCGGTCTCGGTGACGTTCATACGGCCGGGGCCTTGCGCCTCGGCGGCCTGGGCGGTCAGCGCGGGCATGGGCGTTGCGGTCGGGGCCGCCGTCGGCGCGGCGGGCTCAACCGGCTCCATCGGTTCTACGGATTCGATCGGCTCCACCGGTACTGCCGGCTCAATGGGCGCGACGGGCTCCACCGGCTCGATTGGTTCGACGGGCTCCACCGGCTCCATCGGTTCGACCGGCGCGGCCGGTTCGAAAGGCGCCGCCGGCTCGGCAGTCTGGAGCGGCGAATGCCAGTCCGTCGAGGTGATGACTTTCATGTCCGTCCCCGGCGCGCCCGTTTCGCCCGGCAGGGGGGTGAAGGCGGGCAGCAGCGCTTGCAGGGAGGGGGTTTGCGGCTCGGGCGGGGGCGCCAGGACGCCGGAAAAGGCTTCCGGCGTCGGCTGGAACACGGGCGGCGGCGTGAAGGTGGGCTCGATGGTGGGGGCGGGGGTCGGGGTGGGCGCCGACACGGTCAGCAGAACGGTCAGGTCGGTTTTGTGCCAGGCGTCGCCCTGCTTGAATCCCGCCGTCAGCGGGCCTTCCCGTGGCGTGTCCAGGATGGAGGTCAGCGTCCAGACGGTATTGGCCGGCGCGTCCACGGCTTCCTGGACGCCCGGGATTTCGTTGTCGGCCTCGTCCCAGATGCGCACGCCGTCGATTGCGCGGCTGGCGGTGAAGGTGAACACGGTTTTCACGCCGGTCTGCACCTTGTCCTCCGGCGTGTCGAACTTGAGCAGCCGGGCCGGCTCCTGCCGGTTGACGCCCACCAGGCCCAGGGCGCCGTCCACCACCTGGTGGGAGAGGCCGCGCGCCGTGCCCAGGATGCCTTTGGCGTCCTTTGGAATCAGGAAATAGGAGACGGCCAGGATGACGGCCAGCGCGAGGAAAAGGGCCAGCAGCGCCATCGGCCAGCGCCGCGGCGGCAGGTCTTCCTCGTCGTATTCGTCCTCATACCGGGGGGCGTAGGGGGAGGGGTCGCGCCGGGGCGGCTGGTATTCGGCTTCCTCGTACACCCGGGGCGCCGGGCGCGGGGGCGGGGGCGGCACAGGCCGCGTGGCGTCGTAGCCGTAGGGAGGCGGGGGCGCGGCGCCCTCCGGCGGGTAGCCGGCGCGCAGCGGGGTTTCCCGTCCCTGCCCGGCCGCCGGGGCGCCCGGGTCCTGGTGGCGTTCGCTCCTGCGCCTGCGCGGCGCGGCCGGATATTCCTGGTTGGACATCAGCGGACTCCTTTCCTTCGGCAGGGGCGCGGGGCGCCCCCGGTCAAAAGGCGGTCTTCTCCCGCAGGGTCGCGGTCAGTTCGGAGACGGCCACGCGCTCCTGGGCCATGGTGTCCCGGTCGCGCAGGGTGACGGTGCCGTCCTCCAGGGTGTCGAAGTCCACCGTCACGCAATAGGGGGTTCCGGCCTCGTCCTGGCGGCGGTAGCGCTTGCCGATGGAGCCGGACTCGTCGTAGTCGGTCATGAACTCGCGGGAGAGCATCCGGTGGATTTCCCTGGCTTTTTCGCCCAGCTTGTTCTTCTGCAGCGGCAGGACGGCGGCCTTGAAGGGCGCCAGGGCGGGGTGGAGCCGCAGCACGCCGCGCACGTCGCCGCCCTCCAGCTCCTCCTCCTCGTAGGCGTCGCACAGGAAAGCCAGCGCCACCCGGTCCGCGCCCAGGGAGGGCTCCACCACGTAGGGGATGAAGCGCTCGTTGCTCACCGGGTCGATATATTCCATGTTCTCCCCGCTGTGCTCCTGGTGCTGCTTCAAATCGAAGTCCGTGCGGTCGGCGATGCCCCAGAGCTCGCCCCAGCCGAAGGGGAAGCGGTACTCGAAGTCGGTGGTCGCCTTGGAGTAGTGGGACAGCTCCTCGGGCTTGTGGTCGCGCAGGCGCAGGTTGTCTTCCTTCATGCCCAGGCTGATCAGCCAGTCCCGGCAAAAGCCGCGCCAATACTCGAACCAGGCCAGGTCCTCCCCGGGCTTGCAGAAGAACTCCAGCTCCATCTGCTCAAACTCGCGCGTGCGGAAGGTGAAGTTGCCGGGGGTGATCTCGTTGCGGAAGGATTTGCCGATCTGGGCGACGCCCATGGGCAGCTTGCGCCGGGTGGCGCGCACGACGTTCTTGAAGTTGACGAAGATGCCCTGCGCGGTTTCCGGGCGCAGGTAGATTTCCGCCGCGGAGTCCTCCGTCACGCCCTGGTGGGTCCGGAACATCATGTTGAATTTGCGGATGCCGGTAAAATCCCGCTTGCCGCAGGCGGGGCAGGCAATCTGCTTTTCCCGCACCCAGGCTTCCAGGCGCTCGTTGCTCCAGCCGTCCGCCTGCACGGCCTCGCCCCGGCTCCGGGCGTCCTCCTCGATGAGCTGGTCGGCGCGGAAGCGCGCCTTGCAGCCCTTGCAGTCCATCAGCGGGTCGTTAAAGTTGCCCACGTGCCCGGAGGCCACCCACACGCTGCGGTTCATCAGGATGGCGCTGTCCAGCCCGACGTTGTGCTCGCTCTCCTGGACGAACTTCTTCCACCAGGCGCGCTTGACGTTATTCTTGAACTCCACGCCCAGGGGGCCGTAGTCCCAGGTGTTGGCCAGACCGCCGTAAATCTCCGAGCCCGGGAAAATAAAGCCGCGCACCTTGCACAGCGCGACCAGTTTGTCCATCGTCAGCGGCACGTTGCGTCCTCCTTGCATAAGCCACATTATCATAGGGGCGGGCCCGCCTCTTGTCAAGAAAACCCGCCCTTTCGGGGGGCGGGGAGACGTGGTGCGGGCGCCGCTTCGCCCTGGTTTCAGCCCGTCGGGCCCTCCGGCACCCGGCACACCGAAATCCAGGCGGAGGCGCCCGAGGCGCGCATCAGCTCCTCCGGACTGAGTCGGACCGCGCTGTCGCCCGTGCCGCAGGCCGGGTAGACGGTGTCGAAGCGCAGCAGCGAGCTGTCCAGGTAGACCGCGACGCCCTCGTTGACCCCGAAGGGGCAGACCCCGCCCACCGGGTAGCCGACCAGCCGCCGCACTTCCTGGGGCGGGAGCATGGCGGCCTTGCAGTGGAAGAAGGCCTTGAACTTCCCGTTGTCCACCCGGGCGTCCCCCGCGGCGACCACCAGCACCGGCTTCTCCTTCACCAGGAAGGACAGGGTCTTGGCAATCTGCGCGGACGGGCAGCCCACGGCCAGGGCGGCCAGCTCCACCGTCTGGCTGGACACCTCGAAGCGCATCGCCCGCTCCTCCAGGCCGAAGCGCCTCAGGTGCTCCTTCGCCTTGTCAAACAATTTCCTCACTCCTTTTCACTGGCGGAAAAGCAAAACGCCCGGCCGGGCGTCCCCCGGCCAAGCGCCCGCTCACTTCCGGTTCTTGAGCTTGGCCGCCACCATCTCCGCCGCGCCGGCGTACTCGTTCCGCGGCAGGTGCAGCACCATGAACACGAAGGCGTAGGGCCGGTACAGCGTGATGCGCCCGGTGCTAGGGGACAGCCGGTAGCGCGCCGCGTCCGACCAGACCAGGTATTCTTCGTGGGCCAGCAGGAAGGGCTTGCCCAGGCTGTTTTGCTGGAAGGCGGCCTTGTCGTAGCGGATGAAGCGAGACCAGCACCGGGCGCGCGTGGGCTCGATCCAGGTGCGCTTGAGCACGCCCTTGGGGTCGAGCATGTACTGCACCGACTCCCGCCCCTGCAGGACCAGCAGGACGCCCCCCAGCAGCAGGAAGCCCAGCCCCAGCCCGACGGTGTTGAGCAGGATGCCGGTAGAGCGGAAGAAGGTGGAGAACACCCCGGGCCCGCCCAGGATGAATTCCATCGCCAGCATGACGGCGACGGCCAGCGCCACCGCCCCCATGGCAATCCTGACGAGGAGGCTTAAGCGGGCGGGGTCGTTGACGGCCAGCCGGCTGTCCTCCCACACGTAGCGTACGGAGGGGTTGCCCAGGCTCCGCCCGCACTGCCCGCACATCGGGCTGGGGTTTTGCCGGGCGCACCGGGCGCAGTAATAGACCAGCATCGTTCTCCTTGACCCTCCGCTCGCGGCCGGGTGTTCCGCCCGGTTTTCTGCCGTGAGTATAGCAGATGGGCGCGAAGGCCCGCAAACGACAGCTAATCGAAACGGACGTCCCGCCCGAAACAGCGGGCGACCAGTTCCGCGATGCGCGCGGCGCCCGCGGCGTTGGGATGGAGCCCATCTATGCTGTATTTGTCCCGGGGCGGGGGCCCCATCGTCCCGGCGTCAAAGCCCGCCTCGGCATACAGGTCCACGAAAGGCAGCCCGTAATGCGCCGCCACCTTCCGGCTGGCCTCGCTGAAATCCCCGAGGGTCAGGCTGCTGCTGAAGGGCCGGATGTCCAGCCCGTCCTTCCGGCCCCAGGTGGTGCCCAGGATGACGATGCGCAGCCCGGGTTTCCAGGCGAGGAGCGATTCCACCACCCGGCTGTAGGCGCCCAGGAAGGTCCACATGTCCTTGTCTTTCAGGGGCTTCGCGAACTCGGCCTCCGTGCCCAGGGTGATGTCGGGGTCCGCCAGGTCGTTGGCGCCGGCCAGGAGGGTTACGATGTCCGGGTCCTCGCGGATTATCCTGTTCAGGTGGAAATCGCTGTTCAGGTCCTGCGCCCGGTCCCCGGCCATGGAGGCGCCGCCGACGCCCAGATTGACGTGGGTCAGGCCGAAACGCGCCGCCACCGGCTCCTGCCAGCCGCCCCGCCGGGTGATGCTGTCGCCGCAGGACACCCACCGCTTCCCCGCCAGGCGCTCCGCGCCGGATTCCAGCGCCGCAGCCGGCGGTGCGCAGGCCGCCAGCGCGAAGCAGATGCCAAGCGCGACACCCTTGAACAATCTGTCGGCAGTTCGCCTCAAGCCGGGTTCTCTCCGTACCATATCACCTTCATTGTATCAGAATTCTGCCCCTTCTCCCCTCAGCCGCGCTCCCGCCCGCCATCGCGCCGCAAGTTGCGCGGGGAAAGCGGGATATGCTATGATATCTGGGTATTTTGCGGGCGGAGGGGCGTTTTTGATGGACATGCGGCAATCGGTGGCGGAGCTGCTCCGGGAAGCGGCGCGCGCCGCGTTTCCGCAGCTGCCGGAAGCCGAGCTGCCCCAGCCCGCCATGCTGGAGGTGCCGCCGGACAGCGAGCTGGGCGACTTCGCCTTCCCCTGCTTCCGGCTCAGCAAGGCGCTTCGCATGGCGCCCCCCGCCATCGCGCAGCAAATCGCCGGCGCCGCGAACCGCCCGGAGGTGGCCTCGGCGCAAAACGTCGGCGGTTACGTCAACCTGTTCTTCCACCGGGCGAACTTCGCCCAGAACGTGCTGGAGGACGTGCTGGCCCGCGGGCGGGACTACGGCCGGGAGCCGGAGAACGGCAGGACGGTCGTCCTGGACTATTCCTCCATCAACATCGCCAAGCGCTTCCATATCGGCCACCTGTCCACCACCATGCTGGGCAACAGCCTCAAGCGTATTTACGCGCACCTGGGCTGGCGCACCGTGGGCATCAACCACCTGGGCGACTGGGGCACGCAGTTCGGCAAGATGATCGCGGCCTTCAAGCGCTGGGGCGACTGGGAGATGGTGGAAAAGGGCGGCGTGGACGCGCTGACCGCGCTGTACGTGCGCTTCCACCAGGAGGAAGAGGGCGACCCCTGCCTGCTGGAGGAGGGGCGCGCCTGGTTCCGCCGGATTGAGGAGGGCGACCCGGAGGCGGCGGAAATCTTCGGCCGCTTCAAGGAGCTGACCCTGAAGGACGCCCAAAAGGTGTACGACCTGCTGGGCATCACCTTCGATTCCTACAACGGCGAGGCCTTCTTCAACGACAAGATGGGCCGGGTCATCGACGAGCTGCGCGAAAAGGGCCTGCTGGAGGAAAGCGAGGGCGCCTTCGTGGTGGACCTGGAGGCCTATAAGATGCCGCCCTGCCTCATCCTCAAGTCCGACGGGGCGACGCTGTACGCCACCCGCGACCTGGCCGCGGCGCTGTGGCGCAAGGACACCTACCATTTCGACAAGTGCCTCTACGTCGTCGCCTACCAGCAGAACCTGCACTTCCGCCAGGTGTTCAAGGTGCTGGAGCTGATGGGCTACGGCTGGGCGAAGGACCAGATGGAGCACGTGGCCTTCGGCATGGTCAGCTACGAGGGCCAGGCCATGTCCACCCGGGAAGGCAACGTCGTCCACCTGGACGAGCTGCTGGCCCGGGCGCAGGAGAAGGCGCTGTCCGTCATCGAGGAAAAGAGCCCCGGCCTCCCGGGCAAGGCCGACGCCGCCCGGGCCGTGGGCGTGGGCGCGGTGATTTTCACCACCCTGCTCAACTCCCGCATCAAGGACATCGACTTCTGGTGGGACCGCGCGCTCAACTTCGACGGGGACACCGGCCCCTACGTGCAGTACACGCATGCGCGTTGCTGCTCGGTGCTGCGCAAGGCCGAAGACAACGGCGCCGCGCCGGATTACCGTGCCCTCACGGATGACGAGGCCCAGGCCGTGCTGCGGCTGCTGTCCCGCTTCCCGGAGGCCATCCGGCAGGCGCAGAAGGACAACGAGCCCTCCGCCGTTACGCGCGCGACGCTGGACGTCGCCAAGGCCTTCAACAAGTACTACTACGAGCGGCGGATTCTGGACGCGGACGCCCCGGGCACAAAGGCCCGCCTGGCGCTCACCCGCGCGGTCCGGAACGTCATCGAACTGGGGCTCTCGCTCATCGGGGTCAAGGCCCCGGAGCAAATGTAAGGCCGGGCGGCCCGGCGGCGAAAAGGAGACGGATATGCGCTTCACCAAAATGCACGGCATCGGCAACGACTACATCTTCGTCAACTGCTTCGAGGAAATCGTGCAGGACCCCTCCCGGCAGGCGCTGGTGATGAGCCGGCCGCACTTCGGCGTGGGCGCGGACGGGCTGGTGCTGCTCGAGCGCTCCGAGACGGCGGACTTCGGCATGCGCATCTTCAACGCCGACGGCTCGGAGGCGGAGATGTGCGGCAACGCCGCCCGCTGCATCGGCAAGTTCGTCTACGAGCGGGGGATGACGGAGAAGACCGAGCTGACGCTGGAGACCAAGGCCGGCATCCGGCAGCTAACCCTGACGGCGGACAAGGGCAAGGTGTCCCGCGTGAAGGTGGACATGGGCTCCCCGGAGCTCAACCCCCGCAACATCGCCGTGGACCTGCCCGGGGAAATCGTGCTGCGCCACCGGCTGCAGATCCTGGGGCAGAACTGGTACATCACCTGCGTCAATATGGGCAACCCCCACTGCGTCATCTTCGTCAAGGATCCGGAGGCCATCGACGTGCCCACCCTGGGGCCGATGTTTGAAAACCACCCGCTCTTCCCCCGGCGCACCAACGTGGAGTTCGTCCGGGTCATCCGGCGCGATGTGCTGCAGATGCGCGTGTGGGAGCGCGGCGCGGGGGAGACCCTGGCCTGCGGCACCGGCGCCTCCGCCGCTCTGGTCGCGGCTGTGCTGGGCGGGCTGAGCGACCGGACGGTGCAGATGAAGCTGACCGGCGGCAACCTGGAGCTGAGCTGGAACGCGGAGGACAACCACGTCTACCAGTCCGGCCCCGCGGAGTACGTCTTCGACGGCGAGTGGCTGGGCTGAGGCCGGGATGATGCAGGTCAACGCGCACATCCACCGGATGCCCGCCCAGTACCTCTTTGCGGACATCGCCAGGCGGGTGAAGGAATACGAGGCGGAACACCCCGGGAAGCGGCTCATCCGCATGGGCATCGGCGACGTGACCCTGCCCCTGGCGCCTATCGTGGCGGAGGCCTTCGCGCAGGCCGCGCGGGGCATGGGGCAGAAGGAGGGCTTCCACGGCTACGGGCCGGACGGCGGCTATCCCTTCCTGGTCGAGGCCATCCTGAAAAACGACTATGAGGCGCGGGGCGTCTCCCTCCAGCCGGACGAGGTTTTCGTGTCCGACGGCGC
>JAAZAQ010000223.1 GCA_012514225.1 Clostridiales bacterium
AAGTCCATCCGCGTCAGTTCCGGATACATCCGCATGAACATGGAGGTTTCCCAGATGCCGGCGTGGTCCGCCGGCGTTTCGCCGTCGACGGTCACGCCGTCGCTTTCCTTATGGGCGATGACGGTGATGGACGGGTCCTCCCGGGAGATGATTTTTTGGAACCGGGCGATGCACTCCTCCTGGGCGGGGCCGTAGTGGCTGACCATCAGCACGATGACCTTGGCGCCGACTTTTTTGAGCTGCGCGCACAGTTCCGACAGCAGGGAAAGCATCAGCCCCTCCGAGTATGTGAGGGTCCCGGTATAGGTCGAGTACCCGGGGCGCCCGAAGTAGACCGGCGGCAGGACGATTCCTCCCTGGAGTTTCTCGGCCAGCCTCAGACAAATCCCGTGGGATTTCAGGGCGTCCTGCCCGAGGGGGAGGTGGTCGGCGTGCCATTCCAGCAGCCCCATCGGGACGATGAAAACGGGCAGCCTTTCGACCGCTTCCAGGAATTCAAGGGGCAGCATTTCCTCATACTTGTATTTTGGCATTTCTTCCTCCGCCTTCCCGCTTATTTCCAGGTGAGCAGCTTCTCCAGCACCGCCTGCTGGGTGTCCGCGCTGGATTCGTCCATGCAAATCAGGATTCCCTCCGGCCGGACCGCGTCCATGAAGGGGTCAAGCTCGCTGAGGTGGAGGTCGACCACGACGCTCTTTCCACCGGCATTCTCAGGCCTTTACGGCATGATTCCGTCTGCTGCTTCCCTTTTGGGCTCCCCGCCCGGAGGCCAGCGCCTTTGGCCCGCGTCGCCTCCATGACCTTCCGATGCCCGTCCAGGTGAAGGCCGTCCACGGGGAGGGCCTGGCGAAGCCGGACTCGCGTAGGCGCTTGATATTCTTCGGGGCCTCGCGTTCCGCAGGAAGCGGTCCGGACTCCCGCCTTTGCCGGCGAGGGGGCCGAGGGTTTTTTATATTTCGGATTCGGCGGCTATGTCTCCGTCCCGCGTCGGTTGGAAACTACTACTGAACTATGGCCTGACCCAAGCTTGTCTGAGCACGGGTCGTTTTCAGGTTGCCTGAAACCCCGAAGAAAATCCGGTTGGGGGCACCGGCGCTGGTTTGATGCCGTGAAACCTTCCGAACAGTGCGGCTGCAGCGTGACCCCGGCGCGCGTTTTCGCGTGGCGTGCCCTTCTTGGATTGCCGATGGCTTGGTCGATACCTGGGCAAGCAGCCGCGTCAGACGATCGCTGCGCCGATTTGCTCAGAAATGTCCTTGTAGTCAACGCCCTCCCGGTTCAGCCCCGTGATTTCCGCGACAATCTGGTAATCCTTGAATACCAGGATGCGCCGCGCCAGCGTCAGCATCTCGGTCAAGTCGGATGAAATCAGGATGACGGATTTGTGGTCGTCCTTCGCCAGGCCCCAGATGATTTCATGAATCTGGCGCTTGGCCCCGACGTCCACGCCGACGGTCGGTTCGTCGATAATCAGAATCCTGCAGTCCGCCGCGAGCCATTTTGCGAGGGAAACCTTTTGCTGGTTGCCGCCGGACAGGTTCTCCACCGGCGTATGCTCCGACGGGGTTTTGATATCCAGGTGGCCGATCATGTGCCGGGTCAGGCTCACACATTTCCGGGTGCTGATGGTGCAGATTTTCCGGACCATCCGCCGCAGGACCGTGATAATGACGTTCTCCTTGACTGAAAACCCGAGGATGAGGCCTTCTTCCTTGCGGTTCTCCGTCACGTAGCCCAGGCGGTGCCTGGCCATCGCCTCGCGGAGGGAGCGGATTTTCACGGGCTTGCCGTCGATGATCACCTGGCCCGTATCCATCTTCTCGGCGCCGGCAATCAGCCGCGCCAGCTCCGTCCTGCCGGCGCCGACCAGACCGTACAACCCGAGGATTTCCCCTTTTTTCAGCGACAGGCTGACGTCGGTGAACTGGCCCGCCTTTCCGATATGGCGCGCTTCCAGGATGGTGTCCCCGGAGATGTCGAGGGTGCCCAGCGGCATGATGTCCTCTTCCCGGCCGATCATCATGCGGATCAGTTCCTTGCGGGTCAGTTCGCCGATGGGGCGCGTTCCGATCAACCGGCCGTCCCGCAGCACGGTGACGGTGTCGCACAGCTCCATGCATTCCTCGATTTTATGCGAAACGAAGATGATTCCCCGCCCTTCGTCCCTGAGCCGCCGGATGATGAGAAACAGGTTTTCCGACTCATAACGGGTCAGGGAGCTGGTCGGCTCATCCATCAGGATGTACGTCGCGTTGCCGGAAAGCGCCTTGGCAATCTGAATTAGCTGCTTCTGGGCGACCGTCATCCCGCCGATGCGGTCTGTGGGCTGGACTTTTAGGTCCACCAGGTCCAGGTAGGTCTGCGCCAGCTCGTTGATTTTGGCCCAGTTGACCTGCCCGGCGCGGTTGGTGAACCGTCCCAGCTTGTCCAGAACGATGTTTTCGGCGACCGTAGAGCGCGGAATCACCTGGATTTCCTGATACACCATCGCAATTTCGTGCGCGATGGCGTCATGGTAGCTCTTCAGGTGGACCTGTTCGCCGTCGATGAAGACGCTGCCGGCGTCCGGATGATAAATTCCGGTCAGGATTTTCATCAGCGTCGACTTCCCCGCGCCGTTCTCGCCCATCAGCGCGTGGACCTCTCCCTTCCGGAAAGCGACGGAAACGGAGTCCAGCGCTCTCACGCCGGGGAAAATCTTGGTGGCGTCCCTGACTTCCAGCATTGTTCTCCTTGCTTGCCCCCGGGGGAGCGGCGGCCGCTCCCCCGGGGCGCGGGGTTATTTCTTCAGGTACTTGACTTCCAGGTCCGCCAGAATCTGCTCGGTGACCTTCATCAGGTCGTCCTTGAACGTGGTCATGTTGTCCTTGGTGACCAGCACTGTGCCGGAATCGATGAAATAGGTGCCGTCCACCTTGGAGTATCCTTCGTTGAGCTTCTTGAGAATCAGCATCGGGACGAAGCCGTGCGCGTAGGTGTTTTGGGCGATGGTGCCGTAGACGACGCCCTTCTCGATGCCCTGCATCACGTCGTCCGGGGTGTCGATGCACACCAGGTAAATCTTCTCCGCGTCCGGGTTGCGCGCGAAGTAGTCGTCCAATACCTGCACGGCCGCGGATGACGCCTGGTTGCCGGTGCAGACGACGCCCTGGATTTTTCCGATGTTGCTGGTCAGCGCGGCGGAGATTTTCTCGACGCCTTCCGCGATGCTGGTAATGTCCGCGACCTGCTGCACCAGTTCCACGCCCTCGTGGTCCTTGATGCACGCCTCGACCCCCGCCTTGCGCTTCAGCGTGTTGGTGTCGGAGAGCACTTCCAGGACGTTGAGGATTCCGCCCTTGCCGCCCATCGCCTCGATGGCGTAGCCGGCGGCTGCGTAAGCGGCCGCCTCAACGTCCGTCGCGATGCAGAACAGCTCCGTTTGCTGGCTGGTGGCCCCGCCGAAGCCCACCACGTTGACGCCGAAGGACTTCAGCTCGTCGTACAGGCCGGCCGCGCCGTCGCTGGCGGGGAAGGTGGTGATGTTCATGTAGCCGTCGGCGACCAGGGCGCGCATGTTGGCGTCCTGGGTCGACTGGTTCCAGTCGGAACCCATCAGGAACTTGATTTCGACGCCTTCCTTTTCCATGAACACCTCGGCAAAGCTCTTGACTTCCTCGCCGTAGGGGTGCGCCGTGGGGAAGTACCAGGCGTACAACGCCTCCGCGCCTGCGGCCAGGCCGGCCGACAGGACCATCGCCAGAATCACAAGCGCCAACAGGATCTTTTTCATGGTTTCCTCCTTTATTCAATGCCTTGCGGCATTTGTTCCGCGGATCTCTGGCGCTGTTCCATCAGGAACTGCCGCCGCTGTCGCCTTCTGGACAGGAAGCCCGAAATGGAGGACAGGGAGACGGCGACCAGCAGAATCAGGCCGAGGTAGGTTTGCTCATAATAGATGTTGGCGTTGATCATCACCAGCCCGTTCTTGATCATGACTATCAGGAAGGCGGCGATGAAAAGCCCCACCGCGCTGATGGCGCCGCCCGCCAGCGCGGTGCCGCCAATCACGGAAACCGCGAAGGAATAGACCATCCAGTCGCCGCCGGTCGTGGGCTGGGCGGAGCCGTTCATGGAGACGGAGCAAAGCCCGGCGACGGCCGCGAATAGGCCCGAGAGCACGTTGGCGATGATGATGGTGCTGTCCGTGTTGATGGCGGCCATTTTCGCGGCCTGGAGGTTGCCGCCGGTCGCCAGCAGTTTCCGGCCGATGACCGTATATCCGAACAGGTACCACACCGCCGCCAGCACGAGTATGACCAGGTAGAGCATGTAGGGGAGACCCAGGAACATGCCCCGGCCGAGCGTGGTGAAACCGGGCGCCAGCACGGTGTAGGGAAAGCCTTCGGAAACGCCGGTGACCAGGCCCTTGAAGAAGAAACTGGTCGCAAGGGTCACCACGAAGGAGTTGATTTTCAGTTTCGTAATCACCAGGCCGTTGAGCAGGCCCGCGAGGACGCCGACCACCAGCCCGCCGATGACGGCGGCGAGGATGCCCGCCCCCATATTCTGCATCATGTAGCCCGACGCGACGACCGTCATCCCCCCGATGTAGCCGACGGACAGGTTCATGCCGCCCACGAGGATGACGCAGGTTTGCGACAGGGCGATGAAGATGTAAAGCGCCGCGGTCCGGGACAGGTTGTAGATGTTGTAGGAGGACAGGAAGTTGGCGGAGAACACCGAAAAGAGCAGCCCCAGCAGGATGACCGCCAGCAACACCGATACCTCGGAGCGCCCCGCCAGCCTTTTCAGGCCCTTACGGAATGATTCCATCTACTGTTTCCCTTTCGGGCCCCCCTCCAGGATGCCCGCAATCCTGGCCCGCATCGCCTCCGCGACCTTGCGGTGCCCGTCCAGGTCCAGGTGAAGGCCGTCCACGGGGGAGGGCCCGGCGAAGTCGGACACGCGCAGGTATTCCACCCCGTTGCGCTGCGCGACGTCGCGGTACA
>JAAZAQ010000224.1 GCA_012514225.1 Clostridiales bacterium
GTGGACGATTCCCGGATTGAAACCCGCCATTCCCAGGGATGGGTAACGGAGCGCCACGAATCGCCGTCCGCCGCCGTCCAGGCCGCGCTCAGGCACCAAAGGGAAGGAACCCCCTGCGCGGTCGCCTTCCATGGCAACATCGTGGACCTGCTGGATTACCTGCTCAAGGAAGGCGTCCACGTCGACCTGCTCAGCGACCAGACCAGCTGCCATGCGCCCTATGAGGGCGGGTACTGCCCGCAAGGGCTGAGCTTCCCGGAACGCACCCTGATGCTGAAGGAAGCGCCGGGGCGCTTCAGGGGGCGGGTGGACGAAAGCCTGAAAAAGCATTATGCGCTCATTAGGGAGCACGCGAAGCGCGGCACCTATTTCTTCGATTACGGCAACAGCTTCCTGAAGGCCGTGTATGACGCCGGGGTGAAGGAGGTCTGCCGCAACGGGGAAAACGACCTGGACGGGTTCGTCTTCCCAAGCTATGTGGAGGACATCCTGGGGCCGGAGCTGTTTGACTATGGCTACGGGCCTTTCCGCTGGTGCTGCCTGAGCGGCAGGCCGGAGGACCTCCGGAAGACCGACCGCGCGGCGATGGACTGCATCGACCCGGAGCGGCGCTACCAGGACCGGGACAACTGGGTGTGGGTGCGCGACGCGGAGAAGAACCGCCTGGTCGTGGGCACCCAGTGCCGCATCCTCTACCAGGACGCGAATGGCCGGCGGGACATCGCCCTGCGCTTCAACCGGATGGTCCGGGACGGCGACATCGGCCCGGTCATGCTGGGGCGCGACCACCACGACACGGGCGCCACGGATTCCCCCTTCCGAGAGACCAGCAACGTCCGGGACGGCTCCAACATCATGGCGGATATGGCCACGCAATGCTTCGCGGGCAACGCGGCGCGCGGGATGAGCATGGTCGCCCTGCACAACGGCGGCGGCGTAGGTGTCAGCAAGGCCGTCAACGGCGGCTTTGGCATGGTGCTGGACGGCAGCGAGCGGGTGGACGGCATCCTGAACACCGCCATGCCCTGGGACGTGATGGTGGGCGTCGCGCGGCGCGGCTGGGCGCGCAATCCCCACGCGGTGGAAACCTGCGCGGACTACAACCGGGACGCGGGCGGCGCCGGCTTCGTCACCTTGCCCTACCCGGCGGACGAAGCCCGGCTGGACGGATGGCTCTCGTCATGAACCAGATGAAAAAATCCAGGGCCGCCGTCCTGAACATCGGCTTGCTGGCCACACCGGAAGGCCGCCAGGCGAAAGCCGGGGCGGAGCAGGGGCACATCCGCATCCTGAAGGATGCCTATGTGCTGGCCGAAGACGGGGTCGTCGTCGCCGTCGGCACCGGTCAGCCGAACGCGCAATGGATGGAAGGCGCGGACGCCGTCGACGCGGCCGGCCGTCTGGTGACCCCGGGGCTGGTGGACGCACACACCCACCTGGTGTTCGGCGGCTGGCGCGCGCACGAGCTGCAGCAGAAGCTGTCGGGCGTCCCCTACCTGGAAATCCTGGCGAAGGGCGGCGGCATCCTCAGCACCGTCCGGGAAACGCGGGCGGCCGGCGAGGACGCGCTGGCTGAAAA
>JAAZAQ010000225.1 GCA_012514225.1 Clostridiales bacterium
CCTTGAACGGGCGCAGGTTCTCAAGCCCGATGCAGAAAAGCTGCAGGTTGGCCGCGTCCACGCCGATTTCCACCAGGTGCGGGAGAATCGCCAGGGTATGGCCGTCGGAGTGCATGAAAATCTTCTTTCCGTGGCGGCGCGCGATGGCGCAGTAGTCGGCGTACAGGGGCTTGAACATCCTGACCCAGGTTTCGGGGTTGATCAGCAGGCTGTTCTGGCTACCCCAGTCGTCCATCATGAACAGCGCGTCCACGTCCGTTTTGGCCCAGCGCTCCATCAGCCGGCAGTTGAAGTCGTGCAGCCTGCGCATGAAGCGAAGCAGGCCTTCGTTCCCCAGCGCGATGTCGGCATAGAGGTTCTCGGTGCCCCGCAGGAACTGCAGGCGCTCGAACACCCGGGCGAAGTCGGTCTGCACGACAAACCGGTCGGTGCCGCGGCAAAAGGCGTTGACCCTGTCGATATCGAAGGTGAGCAGCTCCTCGGGGAAACGGTAGCCCTCCGCGTCCTCCCACTCCTCCTTCAGGAAGAGCGGCGCCTTGACCTCGCCAATGATGCCCCGGTGGATGCTGGTGAAGCGGCAGCCCCACTCGTCGACGTACTGCCCCTTTTCGTACATGTCCCCGGACGTCCGGGGCGGGTCCAGGTAGGAAACGGGCATGTCCCAGACGATGTCATCCGGGAAGGCCCGCTGGATGTCCTGAAGCGCCGCGCCTTCGTACATCCGCGCCCAGGGCAGCACCCACAGGTGACGGGGCACGCGCCCCCCGTTCCCGAACTCCAGCGTGCGATTGACGAGATCCCTCGATTTCACGTTGCACCTCCACCCATTACTGACGTCCACGGCCGGCCGCCGCGGGGCGTCCCTTCGCGAAAACCGTCCCGGCGAAGCGGCAGACCAAAAGGAAAACAATGCCCCCGTCCCTTCGCCCCGGTTGATGATCGCTTGACAAATCCGTCCGTTGCGCATATTTTACTCTTGAATCGACCCAAGCGCAATCCAGGCGCGTTTGCCGCGCGGGCGCGAGGATATAATCATTCCAGGAGAGAGCCATCCGGCTGTCGCCGGCCCGTCGTTCTTGACCGGGTTCACGCCCGGCTGGAAATAAAGAATCGGAGGATACCAATTCATGAGGAAACTACTGTCCCTGGTGCTCGTTCTCGTTCTGACCCTGGGCGCCGTGGCCGCCTTCGCCGAGAGCAAGGGCAAGGTCGCCGGCGTGGTCTTCCAGGAAGACCAGTTCATGATGCTGCTGCAGATGGGCTACAAGGACGCGGCCGAGGAGGCCGGGTACGAGTTCTTCCCCGCCAACACCAACAACGACGCGGCGAAGGAATTCGAGTTCATCAACACCTACGTCGACCAGGGCTTCAAGGGCATCGCCATCTCCCCCATTTCCGAGGAAGCCTCCATCGCCCCGCTGACCGCGGCTGCCGCGCAGGGCCTGAAGATCGCCCTGTCCAACTCCAGCCTGGGCGGGCTGGACTGGATGATCGCCTGCTACACCTCCGACAACTACAACCTCGGCAACTCCACCGGCAAGATCGCCGCGGAGTACATCAAGAAGAACTTCCCGGCCGACCAGACGGTCAACATCGGCATCCTGCAGTTCAAAACGCTGCTGCCCGAGCAGTCCTCCGCCCGTTCCTCGGGCTTCATGGACGCCGTGAAGGAACTGCCCAACGTCGTCATCGTGGACGACCAGGACGCCTGGCTGCAGGACAAGGCCATCACCGCCGCCTCCGACATGCTGACCGCGCATCCTGAAATCAACATCCTCTGGTCCGCCAACGAGGGCGGCACCATCGGCTCCACCATGGCCATCAAGAACGCCGGCCTGGCGGGCAAGGTCGTCTCCTTCGGCACCGACGCGGGCGAGCAGATGGCCGACCTCATCCTCTCCGAGGACAACATCCTGCAGGCCGTCACCGGCCAGGATCCCTACAACATCGGCGTGCTGACCATGAAGGCGCTCATCCAGGAGATCGAGACCGGCAACTTCGAGCAGCGCGGCGAGCTCATCATCGTGCCCGGCGTCGTGCTGACCCGCGAGGACCCCGTCGCGACGCAGACCTTCAAGGACAACTTCATCAAGATGACCACCGGCGGCAACTAAACCCATCGGCAACCCCATACACCGGCGGGGCCAGCATCCCCTGGCTCCGCCGGATTTTGAAAAGACAGGAAGACGCCCGGGCTTTCCCCGGGCGACAGGGGGGCGCGACGCTTGAGCAAGCTGATCATCCGCAACGTATCCAAGCAATTCCCCGGCACGCTGGCGCTCAACGACGTCAGCGCCGCGTTTGAAAGCGGCCAGGTCAACGCGCTGGTCGGCAAGAACGGCTCGGGCAAGTCCACGCTGGTCAAGATCATCTCCGGGGCGCAGCCCGCCACCTCCGGGCAGGTGTTCCTGGACGACCAGGAGATGGTCTTCCACAGCCCGGAGGACGCCATCGAAAAAGGCATCGCGACGGTGTACCAGGAACTGAGCCTGGTGCCCGGGCTGACGGTGGCGGAGAACATCCTGCTGGGCCGCTTCCCGATGAAGGGGCCCTTCATCGACTGGGAGCAGACCTTCGCCCAGGCCGAAGCGCACCTGAAGAGCATGGGCGTGGACATCAACCCGCGCACCCCCGTGCATGAACTGGCCATGTGGCAGTGCCAGATTGTCGAAATCGTCAAGGCGATGAGCACCAACCCCAAGGTCATCCTGCTGGACGAGCCGACCTCCTCCCTCTCCCGCAGCGAGACGGAAATCCTGTTCAACCTCATCCGGGAACTCCGGAAGAAGGACGTCGTCATCCTCTACATCTCCCACCGACTGCAGGAGCTGTGGGAAATCGCGGACAGCTGCACGGTGCTGCGCGACGGGCTGCTGGTGGGCCGGGAGATGATGGCCGACATGAGCCAGCAGACGCTCATCCGGCTGATGTTCGGCGACGTGGAAATCCGCCAGCGCCCGGCGGATTTGAGCTTTGACGAGCGGGACGTCATCCTGCGGGTGAACAACCTGGAAAACGGCCCCCGCGTGCGCGGGGTGTCCTTCGAGGTCAGGAAGGGCGAAATCCTGGGCATCGCCGGGATGCTGGGCTCTGGCCGGACGGAGCTGCTGCGCGCGCTGTACGGGGCGGACAAGCCCACCGGCGGCACGGTGGAGTTCGTCGGCCGGACCATCCGCCGCGCCGCGCCGGTCAAGACCAAGGCGCTGGGCATCGGCTTCACGCCGGAGGACCGCAAGGTGGACGGCCTGGTGCAGATTCTGCCGGTGAAGGACAACCTCATCCTCGCCAGCCTCAAGCGCCAGTCCGTCGGCCCCTTCATCAGCAGGGAAAAGGAAAAGGCCGCCGTGGACGCCCAGGTCAGGAACCTGGACATCAAGGTATCCGCCGTGGGCAGCGCGGTCTCGGAGCTCTCCGGCGGCAACCAGCAAAAGGTGGTCGTGGGCAACTGGCTCAACAACCAGCCGACGCTGATGCTGTTCGACGAGCCCTCCCGGGGCATCGACGTGCAGTCCAAGCAGCATATCTTCAAGATTATCTGGGACATGGCGCGGCAGGGCATTTCCAGCATCGTGGTGTCCTCGGAGCTGGAGGAGCTGCTGGAGGTCTGCCACCGGGTGCTCATCATGCGCTATGGGCTGATCGAAGGCGAAATCGTGCCGGAAAACACCTCGATCGAGGAACTATACTCCCTGTGCATTGGAGGCGACGACCTATGAAATCAGCGCAAATGAAAAACATCCTGCGGAAAAACACCATCACCTTCATCCTTCTGATCATGGTGGTGCTGCTCGCCGTCTTCGCGCGGGGCTTCCTGAGCGTGAACAACCTGCTGAGCATCCTGCGCTCCATGGCCATCATCGGCGTGGCCGCCTTCGGGATGACGATGGTCATCATCGGCGGGGAAATCGACCTGTCCATCGGCTCGACCATCGGCCTGTCCGCGGTGCTGACAGCCTGGGTGGCCAAGCAGCTGCAGGGCGCGCTGGGCGCGGACTGGGCGGTCATCATCGGCATGGCCGTCGCCATCCTGGCCGCCGCGCTGGTGGGGCTGTTCAACGGCTTCATCCGGGTGCGCTTCAACATCCCCTCCTTCATCATCACCCTGGCGATGCTCAACGTGCTCTACGGCCTGGCCGCCATCCTGTCCTCCGGCTTTCCCATCACCATCTCCGCCCAGTGGTTCAACGTCATCGGCGCGGGGCGGATCATCAAGACCGGCGGCTTCTCCGGGCTGCCCGTCGCCTCCATCTGGCTGGTCCTGATCTTCCTGATTGTGTTCGTGGTGATGAACCGCACGCGCTTCGGGCGCGAGGTGTACGCGGTGGGCGGCAACCAGGAGGCTTCCCGCCTCTCCGGTGTCAACATCGCCAAGGTCAAGATCATCACCATGGTCGTCTCCCAGGTCACCGCGGCCATCTCGGGCATCATCCTGGCTTCCCAGGTGCTCTCGGGCTCCCCGCAGTTCGGCCGGGGCTATGAGACGGACGTCATCTCCGCCGTCATCATCGGCGGCGCGTCGCTGTCCGGCGGCCTGGGCCGCACCACGGGGACGCTGTTCGGCATCCTCTTCCTGGGCGTCATCCTCAACGGCATGACCCTGCTGGGCGTGGACGACTACGTCAAGTACGTCGTGCGCGGCTCGCTCATCCTGCTGGCCGTCATCCTCAACACCATCCAGACCCAAAAGGCCCGCCACACCCTGTAAGCCCGCGCGTCAGAAAGCGGCCCGGGCGGGTATACATACCGGACTGGGAAGGAGGGTTTTTTATGCCGTTGTACGAATATTACGGAAACGCCGAGAACAAGGTGACGCTGCCCCCCGAACTGACGTCCAAAGCCGTCGTCGGGACGGACCGGGTCGTCCGCGAAATCGCCCGCGTCGCGCGGGAAAAGGGAACCGTCGCCATCGACGGCTGGTACGGGGTGAACTTCGGCGCCCTACAGGCCGCGCTGCAAAAGGAATTGGGGAATGGCGCCGTGTTCCTCCACAGCGCCGAGATGTACCGGGACGCGGAGGACATCGCGAAGTACCAGGCCAAGTACGTAACGGAAGACCCCTCCTTCGGCTGGGTCAACACCGAGGGGACGCTGCAGGACCTGATGGAGCCCGCCCGCGTCGCCCAGGCGCTGGAGCGCCTGCGCCAGGCCGCCAAAGAGGGCAAGACCGCGGTGATTTACGGCCCCGGCGCCGCCGTCGCGGAGCTGGACGGGGCGCTCGGCGCGGTCTTCTACGCGGATTTCACCATGCAGCCGATGCTCTGGCAGATGTGGGGCGGCCAGCTGGTGCCCTTCGGCCGCCGCGAGCCGGCGGGGGACTACGCCTGGAAGAAGTACTACTACAACGACTTCTACCTGCTGTACCGGCAGAAGAAGGCCGTCTTCCAAAAGATGGACTTCTATATCGACGCGGTCCGGGAAGAGGAGCTGAAGATGCTCCCCGTCGACACCTACCAGGCGATGGTGGACGAGGCGGTGCGGCAGCCCGTCAAGCAGGTGAAAATCCTGCAGCCCGGACCCTGGGGCGCTTACCGCTACCGCGACCTGTGGCAGGTGGAGGGGCTGGAATGCAACGCCTGGAACGAGCTGGCGGGCATCGAATTGTCCGTGCTCATCGACCTGGGGCTGGAGAAGCCCGTCAACATCCCCTCGCAGAACCTGATGCAGCGGCCCGTCCAGATGGTGGGCGAGTACGTGCACAGGACCTACCCGGACCTGCTGCCGCTGCAGGTGTGGCTGGACGACGGCTATTTCCCGGAGCCGGTGAGCTGGGAGCGCTCCAGCATGCCCATCCACAACCACCCCTCCACCCAGTACGTCAACCGCCACTTCAACGAGCCGCTGGGGCGGTACGAGACCTATTACATCGTCGAGTCCTACAAGGGCTCCTCCACCTGGATGGGCTACAAGGAAACCGCCGACCTGGAGGAATGGGAGCGGCTGTGCAGGGAATCGGAGAACAAGAAGGTCATCCCCAACTGGGAGGACTTTATCAAGCGGTGGGATACCAACGTGGGCGACCTGTTCCACATTCCGCCGGGCACCACCCACGGGCATGGCGGCAATCAGATGATTCTGGAGATGGACACCGGCCCCAGCGTCGCGGGCACGGAGTACTCCTTTTTCACCTACGACTTCGCGCGCAACACCTGGGACGACCAGAAAAAGACCATGACGGCCAAGCCCATGCGCATGCACCTGGACCACTCCTTCGCCAACCAGAAATGGATCCGGGAGACGCGGGCCAAGGAGTTCCACCGGGCGCGGCCCATCGCCGTCGCCGGGGACGGGAAATTCCGCAAGGACCAGTACACCACCATCCCGGAGCAACCCTTCCACATCGAGCGCATCTTCCTGGAGGAGCGCGCGGAAAACGACACGGAAGGCCGCTTCATGCACATCGTGACCCTCACGGAAGGCCGGCGCGTAACCATCCGCTCGCTGGACGACCCCCGCCGCTCCACCACCATCGAACGGCTGCAGGCCTGCATCATCCCCGCGGGGATGGGGCGGCACGAGTATGTCAACGAGGACGGCAGCCACGCGATGGTGGTCATCATCCGGCTGAAGAAAGGCTGAGATGACCCTCCGCCTGACGGCCCCCTGCGCCCGCGCCGCCGTTCACCCCTTCGGGGCCATGGTGACGGCGGAGTTCAAGGTTCGCGGCAGGTGGATCAGCCCGCTGTTTATACCGGCATGGGGCGGCATAGAGGGGGAAGGCGGCTTTATCGGGCGCCTGCGCGGGGATTTCCCCTGCGTGCCCTTCGGCGGGGGCGCGGAGCCCCCGCCGCTGCCGGGCGGCTGGGGACCGGAAGCCCCCGCCGCCGACCCGGACAGCTTTGCCCACGGTTTCGGCGCACACCACGTCTGGCAGGTGCTGGAAGCCGGGGAACACACCGCGCGCCTGGCCGTCGATTATCCCCCGGACCATCCCGTCAGGCGGCTGGAGCGAACCGTGACCCTGGAGGCGGGCGCGCCGCGGGTGTCCTTTGAGGACCGGGTGTACGCCCGGGCGGCGTGCCGCCTGCCCGTGGGGCTGCACCCCATCTTCCGGCTGCCGGAAGAGGCGGGCGCGGCAAGCCTGGAGCTGCCGGATTGCCGACAAGCCCGTACCTATCCGGGACGGGTGGACGCCTCTTCTGTTTTCGCGCCGGACGCCGCCGTCAGGAGCGCCCGGGAAGTCCCCCTGCGCGGGGGCGGCACGGCGGACGTGACGCGGCTGCCGCTTCCGATGGAAACGGAGGAGCTGCTGCAGCTCTGCGGGGTGCGGGAAGGCCGCGCCGCGGTTGCGTACCCGAAGGAGGGCTTCCGCGCCGTCCTCCGCTGGGACGCGGCAGTCCTGCCCGGCCTCCTGCTGTGGCTGAGCAACCGGGGGCGGAAGGACGCACCCTGGAACGGGCGGAACCTGTGCCTGGGCGTCGAGCCCGTGGCCTCCGCCTTTGACCTGGGCACAGCCGCGTCCCTGGGTGAAACGCCGCTGCCCGCCCCGGCCTTCCTGCGGCTGACGCCGGAGGCGCCCCTCGTGCTGGCGCATTCGCTGTCGGCGGAGGAAACGTGATAGACCCCCCGCTCCAGCCCGCAGGCGGCGCCCATTGATTTTTACAAGTTGGAGGAAACAGATGACAGGCAGAGAGCGCGTCAGGGAGACCCTCAACCACCGGGAGCCGGAAGAGCTGGCAATCGACTTTGGCGGCATGCGTTCCACCGGCATCCACGTGCTGGCCTACCTGGACCTGGTGCGCGGGCTGGGGATGAGCCTCCCGCCGCCGAAGCTCTACGACGTTTTCCAGCAATTGGCGGAGCCGCAAAGGGAGGTGCTGGAGCGCCTGGGCGGGGACGTGGTGCAGGCCCACCAGCGCGTCCCGGCCTTCGGCATCCCCATCAGCGAGGGCTGGAAGGAAATCCGCATGAGGGGGCAGCCCGTGATGGCGCCCCGGGCTTACAACCCGGTTGACGAGGGCGGCGGGAACGAGTACCTCTACCAGAACGGCGTGAAATGGGCCTACAAGCCCGCCAACAGCCTGTATTTCGACCAGGTCGCCCACCCCTACCAGGGCTGCGAGACCCCGGCGGACGTGGACGCCGTGCCACTCGCCCCGATGACTGAGGAAGACCTGGGTTTCATCGAGGAAGGCGTCAGGCATCTGTACGAGACCACCGACAAGGCCATCCTGCTGCCCGTGGGCGGCAACATCTTCGAGGCCGGGCAGCTGGACTTCGGCTACGAGGATTTCTTCGTCAACATCCTCGCGGAAAAGGACCTGATGCACCATTACTTCAACCGCCTGACCGACGTCTACATGCGAAACCTGGAAAACCTGCTGCCCAGGGTGGCGAAGTACGGCCCGGTGCTGCAGTTCGGCGACGACCTGGGCACCCAGCAGGCGCCGCAGATTTCCCCGGAGATGTACCGGGAGATGATCAAGCCCTACCACGCCCGCCAGTACCGGTACGTGCGAGACCATTACCCGGACTGCAAGGTCTTCCTCCATTGCTGCGGCGCGGTGGAGCCCCTGATTCCCGACCTCATCGACGCGGGCGTCGAGGTGCTCAACCCCGTCCAGGTCACCGCCCGGGGCATGGACCCGCGGCACCTAAAAAGGGAATACGGCGCCACCCTCTCCTTCTGGGGCGGCGGCGCAAGGACCCAGACCACGATGCTGACAGGCACGCCGGAGCAGAACCGCCGGGAAACACGGGAGCTGGTCGAGATTTTCGCGCCCGGCGGCGGCTATGTCTTCACCCAGGTGCACAACATCCAGCCCGGCATCCCGGTGGAGAACATCCTGGCGGTGTACGACACGGCGCAGTCCATGAGAAAACGCGGGTGGGCGAAAGCCAGGTAAGCGTTTGAGCGCGCCCCTGCCCGCCGCGGCGGGCGGGAAGCGCCCAATCCCACAAAAAAAGCCAGGAAGCGCCCGCGGGTGCTCAGATTGTCGAAAAAGGTCTGCGGACCTTTTTCGATTTGGAGGATGGCTGCGGAATGTTTTCGCTGTTCGCGAAAACGCCCCGCACTTCCGGCAGAGCCGGACGACACGATGATAATCGGTGGGCTGCCGCCCCCCGGAGCCCCCCGCATCATCCTCTGTAGTAAGGTTTTTTGACAGCCTAAGCGCCCGCTGGCGCTTCTTTTTATACTATTAATCGATCAAGCTATTGCCGGAAGGAGCGGCTCCGCCGATGGGCGAAGCCGCGCTTTCCATCCAGGGTGATGCCTGCGCCTACGGGGCGTAGATGATGTCGTCCCGCAGCCGGTAGAGGGTCGCGCCGCCGTTCTTGCGGCAGAAGGCGTCCACGAACCAGTCCACGTCCTTCACCGCGTCGAACTGGATGTAGCCGTGGCGGACGCCGTCGATTTTCTTGCCCTTCATGTTGGAGTCCGTCCAGGTCAGGCTGTCCGACTGGGCATCGTAGTCCCGGGTGAACACCAGGCTGTGCGCGCCGACGCCGTAATAATAGTTGGCCGCCATCTGGAAAAAGTCCCCGCGCTTCGTCTGCCGCAGGAAGTCCCGCGCCAGCTCCCGGTTTTCCGCCTTGGACAGCTTGGCGTCGTAGCGGAAGGACGCGGCGGCGTAAAAGGGGTTGCCGTCCGCCGCCGGGACGTCGATCCAGGCCGCGCCGTAGGCAAGGGGCTTGCTCTCCTTGGCCGGCAGGTTGTCCGGGATGACCAGGCCGGTCCCGGGGAACTCCGCCATGCGGAAGGCGTCCCGGTTCGCCCGGAACAGGTGGACCGTGAAATTCTTGCACACATAGCGGTCGCCGGCATACGCCGCGCGCAGCGCGCGCCCGCGGGCGGCGTCGAACTCCTGTTTTGCCACGTCGAGCATCCGGTCGATGAAGTCCTCCCGCGGCGTTTTCGCGGCGGGCTGCTCCGAAAGCGCGCCCGGCAAGGGCAGCGTCAGCATCAGGACGGCCAAAAGGGCCAGCAGGCGTTTCAAGGGGGCACCTCCAATCTGTCGCCGCCATTTTACTATAAAGGGGGCGGAAAGGAAAA
>JAAZAQ010000226.1 GCA_012514225.1 Clostridiales bacterium
AGGCTGAATGACAAGGTCCGCTGAATGCGCCGAAGCGTGTCGTGCGCGGTGTTCCATGCGGCTGCGAACAGATGGGTATAGCTGTGACCGCTTGAACCCCGGTTAAAAATGCGCCGCGTGATGCCGGAAAGCCTGTCCGCGAACCTGCCCAGGGTGAAAGTAAAGCGGTTGCCGACCAGTACCACGTTCGATTTCTCGCGTGTTCTCTTGAAAACGGTATGCATCAGGAACACGACCACCCCGTCCGCGAGAATTTCCAGGGTTCTGGCAATCAAAGTCGTCAGCGCGCCGATGGCATACATGGCTTTTTCTGCTCCGTCCAGGAAAGCCGCCGCCGCGCCCGTTGCCTTCATGGCCAGGGGCAGAAGCACTCGTTCTGTCAGCATATCCAGCGGGGCGGACAGCAGAAACCCGATCTTTGTCAATCCTTGGACCGCAGGGCGATACAACAGGTCTTCCAGGTCCAGCCATTGCGGCCAACGGTTCGTATAAATCCTGCCGCGGTGTCCGTCGGGCACCGACAGTGCCTTGCGCACCACGACCAGGTACAGCAGCGCGCCGACCAGCAGGGATTTCGCGCTGCCCATCAGATTCACGCCGGACAAGTACTCCACCGCATGCGCTGGCGGATGCGCATGCAGGAAAGGCAGCGAAAGGTTCGCCAGACTGGTCAGCAAACCGCCCGGCTTGACGCCCAGTACAAACAGCAGCAGGGAAGCCGCACCCAGGGAAATGGCAGTCATCGGTTTCATCGACTTCCCTACTTCGCCGTATTCCTTCTGTCGCTCCGGGTGCTTTTCAATGAAAATCACAATGAACAGCTTGAGCATATAGCAGAATGTAAGCCCGCCTGTCAGGATGAACAGCCATTCGGCCGCCTTGTACCAAACGGCGTTTTCCCCCAAGTGCTGAAGGTGGACGATGTACTCGACCAGGCTTTCATGCAGCAGGGTCTTGCTTGCATACCCGCTGAACAGCGGAATCCCGCTGATGGACGCGGCGCCTACGCCAAAGCACAGCATCAGACCCCACTTCCGGCGTCCGAAACCGCGGATGTCGTTGAGGTTAAGGCTGTGCGTCCTGAGGTACACGATTCCGGCGCAAATGAAGAGCACCAGTTTGATCAGACTGTGGTTGAGCATATGGAGCACGGTGCCCTGGGCCGCCAGGGCGTTGTGCTCGCCCAGCAGGGACTGCATCCCGATGCCCAGCAGGATAAAACCGATCTGGCTCATGGACGAGCAGGCCAGCGTCCGCTTTAAGTCAATGGAAAACAGCGCGAGCAGCGCGCCCAGCGACATATTGATCAACCCAAGGATGAGCAGCAGGTTTCCCCAGTGTTCGTCGCCGAGAAAGAGGCGCGAAGTGATAACGACGATGCCAAATATACCGACTTTGGTCAGGATTCCGGACAGGAGCGCGCTGGCGGGAGCCGGCGCGACCGGATGGGCTTTGGGTAGCCAGACATGCAGGGGGAACATCCCGGCTTTGGCTCCGAAACCGGCAAGTATCAGGACGCCTGGCAGGAAGAGGCTCCCTTTCGGCATGCTTTCAGCCTTGGCAGCCAGTTCGTCGAACTGAAGCGTGCCTAGGCGGAGTTTAAGCATCATCAGCCCCATCAGCATCGTCATGCCGCCCAAAATCGCAATGGCGAGATAGGTCTGCCCGGTTCGCATCGCCTTCGGGGTCTCCTCGTGGATGACCCAGGTGTAACTGGTGAACGAAAGGATTTCGAAGAAAAGGAAGGCGGTGATCAGATCGTCCGAGAGGAAAACACCGACGGTCGCCCCCATGGTCAGCAGCGTGAAAGCGGCGTATCGCGCCTGAGCGTGACCGTGGGCCATATATTCTGGCGTAAACAGGCTGGTTACAAACCACATCAGGCAAGCAACCGCCGCGTAAAGTGCCCGGAAGCCATCCGCCCGCAGGCTCAGCCCCAGCGCCATGACCTTGGGGAAACCAAACTGCATGGGCTGCCCGTACAGCAGGTACAGCGCTGAGGCGACGAACAGAACTCCGGTGACCAGCGCCATGACCCGATAGGCATACGAGGTCTTGCGACGGCCGAGGGCGTATGCGGGCGCCGCAGCAAGGAAAGGCAGCGCGACCAGCAGCAGCGGGATTGCTCTCATCTATGCCACACCCCCTTACACCAGTCCGCTCGCAGCGCGCGTGATG
>JAAZAQ010000227.1 GCA_012514225.1 Clostridiales bacterium
GGGGTCCGGGGGCGGGCGCCCCCGGGGTCCTCCCCGTCCATGTCCTCCCCTTCGCGCCCTCCCCGTGCGCGTCCTCCCGGCCTCAGGCCCCTCCGTACCCCGCTTCCCGGGGCGCCGCCTTCACGAACTCGCGCAGGCGGGAGAGTGGCTTCAGGCAGAGGATGAAGAAGAGGACGCAGGCGGCGGTTAGCGCGCCGCGGTAAAAGGCCAGGGTCATGATTTCCGGCGTGCGCAGGACGACCGGCGCGGTGGACGCGGTGACGTTGTTCCAGAACGTGGCCCGGATGTCCGTCCACTCCACCAGCACGGGGGGTACCCATTCGGGGAAGACGTAGACGGGATGGATGATTTCCTGGAAGAGCAGGAAGGCCGCGAAGACGAGCAGGGCGAAGACCAGGAACACCAGCAGGGCGCGCAGGACGGCCTTTGGCAGGAGATTGAGGGGATAGCGGGTCTCCAGGTCGCGCCGGTGGCCGCGCAGCATGCCGGCGGACAGGCGCGCGGCCATGCGGAAGGCGAGGGAAAGCAGGACGGCCGCGAGGGCGCACAGCAGCCAGCGCAGGGGCAGGATGGCGCGGTACTGCTCCTTGAGGAGGCTGTGGAGCACGCCCTCGGGCTGCCAGGAGGACAGGATGCCGGAGATGACCGTCCTGGCGCCGCTGCCCTGCGCCGGCAGGACGGAGACGGTCAGCACCTTGCCGGCCACCCCGGCGTCCTCCATGGCCCCAAGGGGCACGTAGGCGGAATAGGCCTCCTGCTCCCCGGGCGTCCGGGCGTGGCGCACGACGCCCACCACGGTGAAGGTCTGCTGCTGGATTTTCATTTCCCGCCCGGTGGGGTCGGAGGTGCGGAAGAGGTCCACGGCCAGTTTCTCGTCGATGACGGCCGAGGGCGCGCCGCGCTCCAGTTCCTCCGGGTAGAGCATCCGGCCGGAGAGCACCGGCGGGCGGCCCAGGATTTGCGCGGCGCCGTAAAGGCCTACCAGCCGCGCCTCCTTGGACAGGTTTTCCCCGGCGGACAGCATGGTTCGCGGCGCGGACAGAGACGCAGCCCAGGCCAGGGCGGTGTTGGGGATGTCCCCCAATTGCCCCCCCATGTCCTTGAGCAGGGCGAACAGCGGGCTGACCGCCTCCTCTTCCTCCTGGCGATGCTCCGCCTCCCCATCCTCGGTCGGCTGCGCGGCGTCCTGCGTCTGCGGGGCAGCCGGGGCGGGCGGCGCCAGCACGTACTGGAACAGGGGCGGGAAGCCCTGCGTGCGGAAAGCCAGGAAGGCGATCAGCAGGGCGACCAGAAGGAGGGCGGCGGCGCGCCTAATTGACATAGTCCATGACCGCCTGGCCGTCCTCGATGACGCGGTCTTCCTGGTCGGCGATTTCGACGTAGCTCAGGTCGTCGGAGACGGACACCAGCTGCGCCCCCGTCTCGATGACCTTGACGGTGCGCTTCTCAAGCTTCTGCACCTGGTTGCCCAGCATGCCGCCGAAGTCCCGCCGGATGACGAAGACAAAGCGGCTGCCGTCGCTGTCGACGCGCAGCGCGCTGGCCGGCAGCAGGGTGGTGGTCTGGGCGGCCCGGTAGGTGAAGGTGACGTTGATTTTGCTGTCCATCAGCCGGGAAAGCCCGCCCAGCTCCCCCAGCGCCTCCTCGTCCAGGGGGATGACGGCGTATTCCTTCCCGTCGGTGTCCGTCTGGATGTCGCGGATGGCCAGCTCATTCCTCAGCCCCTCCACCTCTGCCCGGGTGCCGGCGGTCAGTTTCTTTTCCGTGTCGGTGACGTTGACCCGGATGACGGGCAGCTCGTTTTGCGGGCTGAGGGAGTAGGCGGGGCGGGAGCCGTCGTAGGAATCCCCGGCCTTGACGTCCAGCTGGCTTACATAACCGTCCCGCGGGGCGAGGGCGGTGGTCAGGGTATCCCTCAGCTTGTCCAGCTCCAGCATGGACTGCCGCGCCGTGTCGATGCGCTCGCGGATGCCGTCTACCTTCTTGATGTACTCGAACGTGCCGTCGCCCGTGCGGGAAACGTCGCCCCCGCCCACGTACACGCGGCGCAGGCGGAACAAGTCCAGGTCCATCTGCCGCCAAGCGTCGAACGCCTCCTGCATGGCCAGGCGCACGTCCTCCGGCGCGTCGTGGCCGGGCAGGGGGGTGGGCTCCGGGTCGGGCGTGGGCGTGGCGCCGCGGGGCGGGCGGGGCGTCGGGGTGGCGCCCGGGAGTTCGCCGGCCGGCACGCCCCAGGCGGTGATGTCCTCCGGCAGGGTGTAGCCCGCGGCCTGGGCCCTGGCCATGGCGGCGTAGCGCTTTTTGTAGTAGGTATCGGTCGACTTCAGGGTCTGGTTGTACAGCTCATTGTGCGGGGAAGACTGCTGGAGGCGCAGGTGTCCCGTGACCTCCACGGACAGCTCGCGCACGGCGGCCATGTAAGCCTCCTCGCGCTGCTTCATCTCCGTCTGGTAGGTGGGGATGGAGAGGTTGAACAGCGGGTCGCCCTGCCGGACGAAATAGCCTTCCTTGACCAGCACCTTGTCGATGCTCACGCCGATTTTCCGGGCTTCCTCGATGGTGAAGGGCTCGCCCTGGCTGAAGTGCAGCGCGCCTTCCGCCTGGATTTTCTCCTCCAGCCGGCCGCGGGTGGCGGTCACCTTGCGCACCTTGGCCGTGGTGATGGTCTGCACCGTCCGCGCGAAGAACAGGCTGACCAGCAGCACCGCGAAGAGGATGAGCAGGGCTTTGATGGCTTTCTTCTTCACCGTCATGGCGGGCACCTCACTTCATGTCGCTCAGCTGGATGCCAAGCAGGATGTCTTCCTGGAAATACAGGTAAATCAGCAGCGCCGGGGCGATGTAGAGGGCGGCGGAGGCGAAGGCCACGCCGGCCTCCTGGGTGGTGAGCTGGTTGAACATCACCGACAGGGGCATCCTGCTGGAGTAGTTGCTCAGGTAAATCAGGGGCTGCTCGACCATGTTCCAGTTGTCCGCGAAGGACAGCGCGACCGCCGCGCCCAGCACCGGCCGGCTCACCGGCAGCACCAGGTGGACGAAGGCGCGCCAGGTGCCCGCCCCGTCCATCATGCCGGCCTCCAGCAGCTCCCCCGGGATGCCCACCATGAACTGCCGCAGCAGGAAAACATAGAAGGGCGAGAACAGCATCGGCAGGATGACCGCCCAGACGGTGTTCATCAGGCCCAGGAAGCGCATGGTCAGCACGCTGGGCGCCATGGTGACCTGGAAGGGCATCAGCATCAGCATCAGGATGAGGAAAAACAGCGCCTCCCGCCCCTTGAAGCGGAACTTGGACAGGGCAAAGGCGAACATGGGGATGACCAGCGCCTGTCCCAGGAGGATGGCGGCGGTATAGAACGCGGAGTTGAAGAACAGCTGCAGGTAGACGGGCTTGTCCACCAGCAGGTCGTAATACTGGCGCAGGGATACCACCGAGGGGGAGAGCAGCAGGTCCATCCAGCGCCCCTGGTCGTAGTTGCCGCGGGTCTTCAGGTAGGTGTTCATCTCGCTGACGGGGAAGAAGGAATACAGCAGCGTCAGCACGATGGGCAGCAGCACCAGCGCGCACACGACCGCCAGCAGCACGTAGGAGAGCGCCGCGCCGGCCGTCAGCCGCCGCCTGCGGGGCCTGATTTGCCTAACGCTCATCGCCGCGCACCCCCTTGGCCAGGTACAGCAGGCCGAACAGCGCGAACACGATGACGGCGAAGGAATAGGCCGCCGTGGTCACGTCCTGGTAGTCCAGGTTGGCGAACTTGTTGTTCATGAAGTGCTGCAGCGTGTAAATCGAATCCCAGGGATAGGCGCCGGCAATGAAGTAGACCTCCTTGAAAATCTTGAACGCGTTGATCCAGGCCAGCACGAACACCAGGAAGGCCGTGGGCATGATGAGCGGAAGGGTGATGCGCGTCTCCTGCCGGATGGGCCCGGCCCCCTCCAGGCGCGCGTATTCGTAGTAGGCGTCCGGCACCGCCTGCAGGGCGGCGGAAAAGATGACGATGGAGAAGCCGATGTTTTTCCAGATGTAGAGCAGCACGATGGGCGCGCGCAGGGCGCTGCTCTCCAGCCACAGGACGCGCCCGAGCCCCATCAGGTCCAGCAGGCGGTTGACCGGGCCGCCATAATCAAACAGCAGCAGCCACACGGTCAGAAGCGCCGCGGAGGGCACCAGGTAGGGCATCAGCAGGATGTTGCGGAAGAGGATGGAGCGCTCCTTGAGCGAGCGCAGCATGACGGCCAGGATGAAGGAGGATACGAAGATGATCGGCGCGCTGATGAGGGAAAGCTCCAGGGAGTTCTTAAGCCCCAGCAGGAAGGCCTCGTTGCGCCAGATGCGCGCGTAGTTGGCGAAGCCCACGAAGCGGTTCTGGATAGAGCCGTCCGTCAGGCTGAAATAGATGCCGCCCAGGAAGGGAATGACATAGAACACCATCAGGCCCAGCAGGCCCGGCAGCAAGAACAGCCAGAGGCTTTTCTTCTTCCTGAACATCCGTCCCTTTCCGGCGCGCGGACGAATACCAACCCGGCGCCAGACGGCGCGCCACCCCATCTGACGCGGGAGGGGCGCGGTTTGTTGCGTCCCCCGCAAAATCCGGCGGGCCTATGATGTCCCGGAGGGGGCGGGCGCAAAGAACCTGTAACGCATTATAGCCTGTTTTGCATTTTTCCGCACCTGCCGCGGGCGCCGCGCGCGGGCATGTAAAGGAAAATGGAACCGGGGCGGGCCCGACGACCCGCCCCGGCGAGGGCGCTTCTCGGCCTTACTGGCTTTCCAGCCGCATCAGCCGCAGCTTGCCGTCGGCCTCCTGGATGAACTGCTCCAGGGTAATCTGCTTGCCGCGCAGGCGGCCCAGCAGGGAGTTGAGCTCCTCCGAGCGCCAGAAGCGGCTGGTGCCGTAATCCAGCAGGAAGGAGCGGCCCACGATTTCACGGTAGGCCCGGATGGCCTCCTCCGTAACCAGGTAGCGGAAGCTTTCCGTCTCGGCCATCACCGTCTTGTCGAAGGATTCGAGGTTTTTGCGCAGCTCCTCCTTCTCCGGGCCGTCCTGCGCCTGGTCGAAGGCCTGCTGCAGGGCGTCGCGGTTGTCCTGCGCGCCCTTGAGCATCCGGTCGTAGTCCGGGTTGGGGACGGGCCCGTTCATGTCGGGAATCATGCCGGTGAGGCTGGACGCACTGAGCGAGGACACGTAGTTCTCCACGAAGCGCAGGGCCAGTTCCGGGTTCTTGCTGCGGGGGTTGACGAACATCGACGTCACGCTGAAGCCCGGCACGCCTCCCTCCCCCTCCTTCAGGGACAGGAACACCGGCTCCATGCGGCCCATGCCACTGACCCCCATGGACAGGAAGCTGAGCAGGTCCATCCCGCCGGAGAAGTCCATCAGCGGCTTTTTGGCGAAGAACTCGTTCATCCGCTCGTTGATGCCCGGGCTGCTCCAGTCCACGGAAGTGTCGCCCAGCAGGTCGGACGCCTCCTGCACCTGGCCCATCAAGGCGCGGAATTCCGGCGTGTTGAAACGCAGCTCCTCCCCCCGGGCGGACATGCTGTTGATGTAGAGCTGCATCGCGACGTTGACGAGCATCCCGGCGGTGTCCGGGTCGCTCACGGGGATATAGTCGGGGTAATCCTCGGCCATTCCCGCGGCCCAATCGGCCATGAAGCGGGAAAAGGCGGGGAAGCTCCGCGGGGGCTCGACATTGATGTCCTTGAAGTTGTCGGTATAGGCCGTCATCATGTCCCCCGCCTGCATGGAGATGGGGACCAGCCGGATGCCGCCGTCCCTGCGGGCCAGCGCCTGCAGGGAGGGATACAGCCGCCCGATATGCTCCGAGATGACCGGGCTGCCGGAAAGGTCCAGGGTGTAGCCCTTGGAAATCAGGTTGTCGATGTCCATTTCCACCGTGGAGAGAATGAACACGTCGATGGCGTCCTCGCCGCTGACCAGCGCCTGGCCCAGCTCCTGCGCGCTGGCGAAGTACTTGCTGTCCAGGAAGGTGACGGGCACCTCCGGCATCATCGCAGCGGCGCGCTTGAAGGTCTCGTCCTCCCAGCCGCCGTACAGGGTCAGGGTGGCGGTGGGCAGCCCGGCGGGGTCCGCGCCGCGGATGAACACGCCGTCCATGCCGGCGACGGCGACGACGCCGGGGCTGATGACCAGCAGCTTGCCCGCGGCCACGCCCCAGAGGTTCGAGGAGCTCAGGTAGGCGGCCAGCTCTTCCTTCCCCTCGGCGTCGCGGCGGTACAGCTTGCTGGGTGCGAGCATGTAAATCATGTCCAGCGCCGCGTCATAGGCCAGGGCGGTCGCGTCCCCGCGGAAGGGCAGGGTGGTTTCGCCCAGCTTTTCCCCGGTGCCCTGCGCCGGGTCGAAAACGTACAGGTCGGGGGACCGGACGGTGCCGGTCTCGGGGTTCCAGGCGTCCTCCTCGTTGAGCACCAGGGCCAGCAGCTTGCCGTCCTTGTAGGAGGAAATCCGCAGCACGTGGGGGAACTCGTAGCTGGTCTTCTTCCCGGTCTCAAGGTCCCAGGCGGCCAGGCTGGGCTCGCCCCGGCCGGACTGGTAGTTGCGGCTGATGACGAACAGGCGGCCGCCGTCGAGCAGGTACTGCTCCGGCATGTCCTGCATCACGTATTCCTCGCCGCCCGCGAAGGCCTGCGGCTCCACCTCCAGCTTCGCGTATTCCTTCAAGGACAGCGCGCCGCTGCCTGCATTCTCCATCACGTACACGGTGCCGGCGTCCGCCTGGAGGCCGTAGAGCCGTTCCCCGTCGCTGAAGAGGTGGTTGACGTAGATGGGCGCCCGCGGCTCTTCCGCCCGTGGGGGCGGCGGCGCGTCGGCGCCGGGTTTCTCCTTGTTGGGCGCGGACCCCGGGCCGGCCTCCACCGCCTGCGGCGGCAGCTCGGGCGGGGCGTTCTCCTGGGCGGCCTCGCTGGCCGTATCCGGCAGTTCCTTCACCGGCGCGCCTTCCCTGGCGGGCCCCTCCGCTTTGGGCGGCAGCTCCTTCGGGGTGTCCGGCTCGCCTGCCTCCGTGACGGCGATTCCCGCGCCTTCCCCGGCGGCGCCCTGTATTTCCAGCGTATCGTACTCCATCCGTGGCTCAGCCCCCGGCGCGACGGCATAAATCCCGTCGCTGCGCAGCACATACAGGGTTCCGCCCAGGGCTGCGGCGCTGAACACCTGGCCTCCCTCCCACTGGGAACTGGAGGACAGGAACAAATCGCGGTTCTCGGCCAGCGCAGGCAGCGCGATGCCCGCCATCAGGCTGAGCAGCAGCAGCGCCGTCACCATTTTCTTCAGCATATTCGGACGTCCTTTCCCGGCGCGGACGCCGCCGCGCCGCCACAGGAATCGTACCCCAGGCACCCGGCCGTGTCAACGAAACGTAACAATTTTTACATTTTCTTCATACCTCGGCGGCGTCCGGGCCTAACCGCGCCGATTGACATCCACCCCTGCCGCGTGCTAGATAGTGTCTACACGAGTTACGCAAGGACTCCTGCCCAAATGGCGATACATCGAACTTGAATTGCAGCAATGAACCCGTCGCTGGTTTTCGCGTACCTGGTTGCAACCCCGCGCCATCGCTTGA
>JAAZAQ010000228.1 GCA_012514225.1 Clostridiales bacterium
CACGCTCACGTCCACCCGCCGGGTGTCGTGCCAGGTGAAGTCCGTGATGACGCCGTTGGACAGCATGGCGTTGGGGATGACCACCTTCTTGCCGTCCAGCGTCCTGAGCGTCGTGTACATCACCGAGATGCTCTGCACCACGCCCTCCGCGCTGTCGGTCTTGATGTAGTCGCCCGAGCGGAAGGGGTGGAAGAACAGCAGCATCATCCCGCCGGCCAGGTTGCTCAGGCTGCCCTGCAGCGCCAGGCCGATGGCCAGGCCGGCGGAGGTCAGGATAGCGACGAAGGAGGCCGCGGGCACGCCCAGGTAGACCAGCACGCTGATAATCAGGGTGAAGCGCAGGGCGATGGAAATCGCGTTCTCCAGGAAGTCCTGCACGCCCGGGTCCAGCCTGCCCTTTTGCATCGCGCGGCGCAGCAGGCGCACGGCGAAGCGGACGAGCCGGAACCCCGCGAAGAGCATCACGGCGGCGCCCAGGATTTTCAGCGCCACGTCCGCCGACGCCGTGGCAAAGAAGTTGACGACGCCCTCCCACAACTCCCGCATCAGGCCCTCCCGGTCATTTTGTTTTGCCTGATTATCCTTGCTTTCCCGCGGGCTGTCAAGGCGCGGCGGGCTTTGCCCGGCTTCCGCATAGGACTATGCAGTCCTGTATATTCATGGTAGAATGAAAAACATCAGAAAGACAAAAGAGGCTGCCATGCGCGTAGAAGTGTTCAGTGAAATCGGAGCGCTCAGGAAAGTGCTGGTCCATCGCCCCGGCCCGGAATTGGAGCAGCTGACGCCGCCCCATCTGAGCCGCATGCTCTTTGACGACATCCCCTACCTGAAGGGCGCGCAGCAGGAGCACGACCGCTTCGTCCAGGCCCTCCGGGAGGAGGGCGCCGAGGTCTGCTACCTCCGGAAGGCAGCCGCGCAAAGCCTGTCGTCGCCGCAGGCGCGGGCGGACTTCATCCGGGACTTCATCCGGGAGGGGGGCGACGCCGCCCGGCAGGAGGAGGCGGCGCTGACCCGCCTGCTGTCGGACATCCCGGACGACGAGGCGCTGATTGAAAAGACAATGGCCGGCGTCACCTACGACGAGGCCGGCGTCTACCGGGGGCGCCCGCTGACCCGCGCGGTCCGGCGCGACACCCGCTATCTGCTGGATCCCATCCCCAACCTCTACTTCACCCGCGACCCCTTCGCCGCCGTGGGCCGGGGCATCGCCTTTTCCCGGATGTACGCGCTCACCCGCCAGCGGGAGACGATTTACAGCCGCTACATCTTCTCCCGCCACCCGGATTTCCTGGGCCGGGTCAAGTCCTGGTACGGCCCGGACGCGCCCTTCAGCCTGGAGGGCGGCGACCTGCTCAACCTGGGCAACGGGGTGCTGGGGGCGGGGCTGTCCCAGCGCACCCAGCCGGAGGCGCTGGAGGGCCTGGCGCGCGCCGTCCTCTCGGACGCCGACAGCGGCATCGATGCCGTCCTGGTCTTCCACATCCCCAACATCCGCGCCTTCATGCACCTGGACACCGTCTTCACCCAGGTGGACCGGGGCACCTTCACCTACCATCCCGGCATCCTGCCCCACCTGAAGTGCTACCGGATGACGCAGTCCGGGGGGGAGCTTCAGGTCAGGGAGCTCCAGGGCGCCCTGTCCGACGTCCTGTCCGGGGAGCTGGGGCTTGACCGGGTCACCCTCATCCCCTGCGGGGGGGAGGACCTCATCGCCTCGGAGCGCGAGCAGTGGAACGACGGCAGCAACACGCTGTGCGTCAAGCCCGGCGCCGTCATCGTGTACGACCGCAACGCCGTTACCAACCGCATCCTCAAGGACCACGGCGTCCGCACCATCGAGGTGCCCGGCGCCGAGCTGGGCCGCGGCCGGGGGGGTCCCCGCTGCATGTCCATGCCGCTGAAGCGCGACCCGGTCTGAGACCGCCCCATCACATCACAGAGGAGGAACCCCTATGCCCGTCCAGCTCAAAGGCCGCTCCCTGCTGACGCTCCTGGACTATTCCGCCGAGGAAATCCGCTACCTGCTGGACCTGGCGCACGACCTGAAGCGCAAGAAGCGCGCCGGCATCCCGGGCGGCCTGCTGCGCGGCCGCAACGTCGTGCTGATTTTCGAGAAGACCTCCACCCGCACGCGCTGCGCCTTCGAGACCGCCTGCTGGGACGAGGGGGGCAACGCCACCTTCCTGTCCAACTCGCAGATGGGCAAGAAGGAGTCGCTGGAGGACACCGCGAAGGTGCTGGGGCGCTTCTACGACGGCATCGAGTTCCGGGGCTTCGCGCAACAGACCGCCGAGGAGCTGGCCCGGTTTTCGGGCGTGCCGGTCTGGAACGGGCTGACGGACCTCTACCACCCCACCCAGGCGCTGGCCGACCTGATGACCCTGGAGGAGCACGCCGGGAAGCCGCTTGCGGACTGCAAGCTGGCCTACGTCGGCGACGCGCGCAACAACGTGGCCAACTCCCTGATGATCATCTGCGCCAAGCTGGGCCTGCGCTATGCGGCGGTCTGCCCGAAGGAGCTCAGGCCCGAGGCCGGCCTGCTGAAAGACATGACGAGGCTGGCGAAGGCGAACGGCGGGAGCGTCACCGTCTCCTCCGGCCTGGACGCCGTGAAGGGCGCCGACGCGGTGTACACGGACGTCTGGGTATCCATGGGCGAGGAGGCGCGCTTCGCGGAGCGCATCCGTTTGCTCAGGGGCTATGCGGTCACCCCGGAGGTGATGGAAAAGACGGGCAACCCCCGCGCCATTTTCCTGCACTGCCTGCCGGCCTTCCACGACCTGAACACCGCGACGGGGGCGGAGGTGCACGAGCAATACGGCCTTTCGGAAATGGAGGTGTCCGACGCGGTCTTCCGCTCGGCGCAGTCCCATGTGTTCGACCAGGCGGAGAACCGCCTGCACACCATCAAGGCCGTCATGGTCGCCACCATCGGCCGGCAGTGAGGAGAGGGAGATGAGAAAAGTCAGGGTCGTCCTCTGGGGCCTGGGCGCGATGGGCCGCGGCATCGCGGAATTGCTGTCCCGGCGCGAAGGCGTCGAAATCGTCGGCGCCTGCGACATCAACCCCGCCCTCGCCGGGCGCGCGCTGCACGAGGCGCTGGGCCTCCCCGCGCCTGGAGGGAAGGCGGTGCCCGTCACGCCGGACATCGCGACGGCGCTGGAAGGCACGCCGGTGGACTGCTGCGTCATCGCCACGGATTCCTTCGTCAAGGGGGTCTTCCCCAAGGTCAGGGAGGTGCTGTTCCGGGGCGTCAACGTGCTGACCATCGCCGAGGAGATGAGCTGGCCCTGGGCGTCGGAGCCGGAGCTGGCGCGGGAGATGGACGGGCTGGCGAAGCGCTACGGCGTCAGCGTCCTGGGCACGGGCATCAACCCGGGCATGATGATGGACCTGCTGGCCGTCTGCCTCTCGGGCGTGATGCAGGAGGTCCGCCACGTGCGCTGCGAGCGGGTCAATTCCCTGAGCCCCTTTGGCGAAACCGTCATGCAGGAGCAGGGCATCGGCATCAGCCCGGAGGACTTTGCGCGCGGCGCGCGGGACGGCTCCCTGGCCGGTCACGTGGGCTTCCGCGAGTCCGCCGCGATGATTGCCAGGGCGCTGGGGATGGAAATCGGCCGGTTCGAGGCCCAGATGGCGCCCATCATCACGGACAGGGACCGCAAAAGCCCCCACGGCTTCGCGCCCAAAGGCAGCGTGGCGGGCGTCAGCATGACCGCGCAGGCCTGGGACGAAAGCGGGGAAATCATCGACCTCGTCCACCCCCAGCAAATCGAGCCGGAATCCGCCGGCGTCCACACCGGGGATTACATCACGCTGGAAGGCACCCCGCCGGTACACATGGCCGTTCAGCCGGAGGTGGACGGCGGGGCGGGCACCGTCGCCATGGCCTGCAACGTCCTGCCCTTCCTGGTCGCGGCGCGCCCGGGCCTGCTGAGCATGCTGGACCTGCCGGTGCCCCGCTGCGTGATGGGCGATTACCGCGACATCGCCTTCGGGAGGGATGAGAATGGCGAGTAAAGGGGACTGGGTGTTGCTGCGCAGCGTCGTGCTGCGCCCCGGGGAGCGCGCGCCCCAGGTGCCGGAGGACACGGCCCGGGTGCCGATGATGAAGTGGGTCAAGGGCTGGCTGACGCAGGACGCGCAGGTCGGGGAGACCGCCCGGGTCAGGACGCTGACCGGGCGCGCGGAGGAGGGGGAGCTGCTGACGGCCAACCCTTCCTATTCCCACGGCTTCGGGGACTTCGTCCCGGCGCTGCAGCAGGCGCGGGAGAGCATCCTCGCCGCCTTCCGGGAAGGAGGGCCGGGCGATGGGCGCTGACAGCTACCTGCAGGTCATGGCCCGCCGCGGCGACATCATGAAGTCCGCCGTCGGCCTGGATTATTCGCGCTTCGAGCGCGGCGGCTGCGCGTTTGACTACGAGGCCATGATGGCCGCCTGCGGCATGGGCCTGGACGAGGTCGCGCAGGTGCTGCGCGGTTTCGGCGTGGGGGACACGCCGCTGGCGGAACTGAAAAACGTCACCGCCCTGGCCCGCCGCTACGCCGCCCCCGGCTTCGGCGCCCGCATCCTGGTGAAGGACGAGGCCTGCAACCCCTCCGGCTCCTTCAAGGCGCGGCGCGCCGCGCTGAGCGTCCACATGGCGAAGAAGCTGGGTTACCCGGGCGTCATCACCGCGACCAGCGGCAACTACGGCGCCGCGGTGGCCTCCTGCTGCGCCAAGGCGGGGCTGCGCTGCATCGTCGTGCAGGAATGCTACGATTCCCGCGGCGTCGGCCAGCCGGAAATCGTCGAGAAGGCGCGCAAGTGCGAGGCCTTCGGCGCCGAGGTGGTGCAGCTGAGCGTGGGGCCGGAATTGTTCTACGTCTTTTTGCGGCTGCTGGAGGAAACGGGCTATTTCAACGCCTCCCTGTACACCCCCTACGCCGTGCTGGGCGTGGAGACCCTGGGGCAGGAGCTGGTCGCCCAGTGCCGGGCGCGCTTCGGGAAGGACCCGGACCTGGTCGTCGCCACCAACGCCGGCGGGGGCAACCTGACCGGCACGGCCCGGGGCATGGAGAAGGCGGGCTGCGGGGCGCCGCTCGCCGCGGCCTCCGTCGACCTGCGCGGGCTGCACATGGCCAGCGACGGCCAGTTCAACCGCAAGTCCTTCACCACCGGCCACACGGGCTTCGGCATGCCCTTCACCACCTGGCCGGACCGCTCCGACGTGCCCCGCTCCGCCGCGCGGCCGCTGCGCTACATGGACCGCTACGTCACCCTGTCCCAGGGCGAGGTGTTCTACGTGACGGAGATGCTGGCCGTGCTGGAGGGCATGGAGCGCGGGCCCGCGGGCAACACCAGCCTGGCGGCCGCCTTCTGCCTGGCCAGGGAACTGCCGGAGGACGCCCTGCTCGTCGTGCAGGAGACGGAGTACACCGGGGCCGGCAAGCACCAGAACGCGCAGCTGTCCTTCGCGCGGCGCAGCGGCGTGGAGGTGTCCGTGGGCGACCCCGCGGGCGAGGAGCCCGGGAAACGCATCGTCCTGCCGGAGCATCCCGGCCAAATCCGGGCGCGGGACGTGGACCTCGGCCGCCTGCGCGCCTCCCTCATCCGCAACGCCCTGGCCGGGCGGAAGGACAGGCCGGGGGAGGCGGAAATCGCCTTCCTGATGGAGGAAACGCGCGCGGACGCCGGTTTTGTCCGCAAAACCATCGACGACATGCTGGAGGGCCATCATGAACCGCAATGACGACTTTTTAACGCGCCGGGCACACCTGGAAGGCCTGGACGACCAGGCGCTGCGGGAGCGCTTCTGGTCCCTGGCGGACCGGCTGACGGCGCCGCTGCTCCAGATGGGGAGGGAATACACCACGCCCTCCATCGAGCGCAGCGTGCTGCTGCGCATGGGCTTCTCCTCCCTGGAGGCGGCGGCCCTGGTCAAGGGCTGCCTGGAGCACGGGCTGCTGGGCCACGGCGCGGGGCACCTGGTCTACAAGCTGGGGCTGAAGCGCTCCCTGCCCCCGCGCGAGGCCGGGCTGGAGCTGCTCTCCGGGGGGGACTGGGAAGGGGCCAAAGCCCTGTTTGAAGGGGGGGAGCCGGCATGAGCGACTTCCGCCTGAAGCCCGACGCGCCGCTGGACGTGCGCGAAATCCTCAGGGACCTGGAGCATTACCGCCCCCGCCGCCGCGGGTGGACCTGGCGCAGGCCCGCGCCGGGCCTCGTGCTGCACGGGTTTTCCTTCAGGGACGCGTCCGAGTCCCTCAAGCGCTCCGTGCCCCTGCCGCCCGCCCACCACTTCGGCGGCATCGACCCCCAGCCCGCGCCGGTCATCACGACCGAAATCGCCTCCGGCCGGTTTGAGGACGATATCCGCCGCATGCGCATGGCCGCCCACCACGGGGCCGACCACATCATGGTCATCCGCACCGCCGGCCAGAGCCACTTCGACGGCCTCATCGAGGGGACGCCCCAGGGCGTGGGCGGCGTGCCCATCACGCGCAAGCAGCTGCGCGCCCAGCGCAAGGCGCTGGACCTCATCGAGGACGAGGTCGGCCGCCCCATCAACTACCATTCCTACGTCTCCGGCGTCGCGGGGCCTGAAATCGCGGTGCTCTTCGCCGAGGAGGGCGTCAACGGCGCCCACCAGGACCCCCAGTACAACGTGATTTACCGCAACATCAACATGGTGCGCTCCTTCGTTGACGCCTGTGAGTCCAAGACCGTCATGGCCTGGGCGGACATGGCGCAGATCGACGGCGCGCACAACGCCAACGCCACCGCCCGGGACGCCTGGAAGGTGATGCCGGAGTTGATGGTGCAGCACGCCGTCAACGCCAGCTTCTCCCTGGGCTGCGGCATGCCAAGGGACCTGGTCTGCCTGTCCACCGTGCCGCCCACCGCGGCGCCCGCCCCCAGCCTGTACATGGACCTGCCCTACGCGGTGGCGCTGCGCGAGCTGTTCACCGGCTTCCGCATGCGCGCGCAGATGAACACCAAGTACATCCAGTCCTCCGTCCGGGAGGCCACCGTCACCCACGTGCTCAACATGCTCGTCTCCAAGCTCACCAGCGCCGACATCCAGTCCACCATCACCCCGGACGAGGGTCGCAACGTGCCCTGGCACATCTACAACGTCGAGGCCTGCGACACCGCGCGGCAGACCTTTTCGGGTCTGGACGGGCTGATGGAGATGGTCGAACTGAAGGCCGCCGGCCCCTTGCGGGAAAAGGCCCGGGAGCTCAAGGAGCGCGCCGTGCTGTTCATGGAGGAGCTGCTGGAGAACGGCGGTTACTTCGAGGGCGTCGCCGCCGGGCAGTTCGTGGACTCCGGCCTGTATCCCGAGCGCGCGGGCGACGGCATCCGCCGCGCGGTCGACGGCGGCATCGGCGCGGGCACGGTCGTCCTGCGCGAAAAGGACTACCTGGCCCCCGTCACCGCCCACTACGGCTACAACAACCTGTCCCAGTACGGCCTCATGGAGGGGGAGGACCCCGCCCGCCTCATCGGCGGGTGCACCTTCCAGAAGCCGGAGCTCATCCGCTATATCGACGAGCTGGACGAGACGGACAACGTCTCCGTCCGTATGGCCGAGCACGAGCGCCTGCGCCAGCCCGGCGCGGAGGGCATCCAGCCGGAAATGGAGTGGCTGGGCGACGGCGTGGTGCTGCTGACGATGTTCTTCCCCGCGGAGGCCCGTCTCGCCCAGGCGGCCGCCCTGGAGGCGGCCCGCCGGATGAAGCTGCGGGAGGCGGAGGTCATCTCGGTGGAAATCATGCACCCGGTGGACGGGACCCGGGTCGAGGTGAAGGCCAGGGTTCCCTTCGAGATGGACATCGCGGGCCTGACGCTGCCCAAGGAGCCGGAGGTGATGGGCGAGGACGCCCTGCGCGAGGCCTTCGCCGCACGGCCAATGACCGTGGTGTGCGGCACGGTGGGCGAGGACGAGCACTCGGTCGGCCTGCGTGAAATCATCGACATCAAGCACGGCGGCATTGAAAAGTACGGCATCAGCGTGCACTACCTGGGCACCTCCGTGCCGCCGGAGAAGCTGGTCAACGCGGCCGTCGAGCTGGGCGCGCAGGCCATCCTGGCCTCCGCCGTCATCAGCCATGACAACATCCACTACAAGAACATCGCCCTGGTGGACCGCCTGGCCCGGGAGATGGGGGTGCGGGACCGCCTGGTCTTCCTGGCCGGCGGCACCCAGGTCACGCCCGAACTGGCGCGGGAGGCCGGGGCGGACGAGGGCTTCGGCCGGGGTACCCGCGGCGCGCACGTCGCGACCGCGCTGGCCCGGCTGAGGGAAGCGCGGGACCTTTGAGCGCGCGCGAGGTCAGGGCGGACGCCCTGGTCGCGGAAATCGGCTCCACGACCACCCTGGTCAGCGCCTTTTCGGGGCTGGCCGGGGCGCCCCGCTTTTTAGGCCAGGGCATGGCGCCCACCACCGCGCTGGAGGGCGACGTGACCCGCGGGCTCGACGCCGCCATCGGGGACCTGAAGACCCGGCTGGGCGCCCCCGGATTGACCTGGCGGGAGATGTACGCCGCCTCCAGCGCGGCGGGCGGCCTGTCCATGAGCGTACACGGCCTGGTCTACGACATGACCGCCCGCGCGGCGCAGATGGCCGCCCTGGGCGCCGGCGCGGTGGTGCGCCAGGTCACGGCGGGCAAAATGGGGGAGGAGGAGCAGCGCGCGCTCCGGGACCTGACGCCCAACCTCATCCTGCTGGCGGGCGGCACCGACTACGGCGACCGGGAGACCGTGCTGCACAACGCCCGGGCCATCGCCGGCCTGCGGCTGGGCATCCCCGCGGTGTACGCCGGCAACAGCCAGGCGGCCGCGCAGGCGGAAAGAATCTTCAGGGACGAGGGGCAGCCCCTCGCCGTCATCGAGAACGTCTACCCCCGCCTGGACGAGCTGAACGTGGAGCCCGCCCGGTGCGCCATCCAGGACCTGTTCGAGAAGCACATCGTCCGCGCGCCCGGCATGGCGCGCATCCGCGACAGGGTCGGCGGCGCCATCCTGCCCACCCCCGGCGCGGTCATGGAGGCGCTGCGGCTGCTGCACCCCCTGCTGGGGGACCTGCTGGCGGTGGACGTCGGCGGCGCCACCACCGACGTGCATTCGGCCGCCCGGGGCAGCGAGGAAATCGCCCGCATCCAGACCCAGCCCGAGCCCTTCTTCAAGCGCACTGTCGAGGGCGACCTGGGCGTCTTCCTGAACGCCCGCCGCGTGGCCGCGCAGGCAGGCGCCGAAAAGCTCGACCGCGAACTGAGCCTGGACACGGAGGCCCTGCTGGCCGCCTGGCCGCCGGTGCCGGAGACCGAAGCCCAGCAACGGCTGGCCGCGCGCCTGGCCGCGGAGGCCGGCGCCATCGCCGTCTCGCGCCACGCCGGCCGCGTCCGGGAGGTTTTCCTGCCGGAGGGCCGGCGCCGCTTCGCCCAGGGCAAGGACCTGAGCGAGGCCGCCACCCTCGTCGCCACCGGCGGCGCCCTGACCCGTCTCCCGGGCCGCAAGGCCGCGCTCGCCCGCCTGCGGGACCTGAACGCCTCCGGCGCCCTGCTCTACCCCAGGCCCGGCGCGCTGCGGGTGCTGGCGGACGGGCGCTACCTGATGGCCGCGCTGGGCACCCTGAGCCGCGCCTGGCCGGAGGCGGCGACGGCCCTGCTGATGGAAAGCCTCGAGGAGGTAACGCTATGAACGCCCTTCCCGCCATCCAGGCGGATTTGCGCCTGCTGTCCCAGAACGCCCGCACCATCCTGGACGCCTGCCGGCGGCACGGGGTGGAGCTGAGCGTCGTCACCAAGGCGGTCTGCGCCGACCCGCACATCGCCCGGCTGCTCGCGTCTTCCGGCGCGGCGTCCCTGGCGGACTCCCGCGTGGAAAACCTGCGCGCGCTGCCGGATTCCCTGCCCCGGCTCTCCCTGCGCGTGGCCGACCCCGCCCAGGCGGAGGAGCTGGCGCTGTGCGCCCAGCAAAGCCTCCAGTCCACCCCGGAGGCCGTCCTGGCCCTGGGGGAGGCGACCCGCAAACTGGGCCGGCGCCACGCGGTCATCCTGATGGCCGACCTGGGCGACCTGCGCGAGGGCGTCTACCACCGGGAGGAGCGGCTGCTGCAGGACCTGGCCGCGCTGACGCTGTCCTTTCCCTCGCTGGAGCTGCTGGGCGTCGGCGCCAACCTGACCTGCTTTGGCGGCATCCTGCCCGACGGGGACAACCTGGGCCGCCTGGTCGCGCTGGCGGAGGGCCTCAGGCGCCGCTTCGACGTCCCCCTGCCCCTGGTCTCCGGCGGCAACTCCAGCTCCCTCCACCTGCTCTTCGAGGGCCGGCTGCCCCGGGGCGTCAACCACCTGCGGGTGGGGGAGGGCCTGCTGCTGGGCATGGACACGTCAAGCGGCAAGCCCTTCCCCCACCTGTCCCAGCACGCCTTCACCCTCTTCGCACGCCTGGTCGAGGTCTACGAGAAGCCCTCCCGGCCCGAGGGGCGGACGGGCCCCAACGCCTTTGGCGAGGCGGTCTCCTTCCCGGACCTGGGGCCCATGCGCCGCGGCATCCTGGCCGTCGGCCGGCAGGACACCGACGAGGCGCGGCTGACCCCCCTGGATCCGGGCGTGCGCGTCCTGGGCGCCAGCTCCGACCATCTGCTGGTGGATTTGACCCGCGCCGGGCAGTATACTGTCGGGGACACCCTGGGCTTCACCCCCGGCTACGGCGCGCTGCTGCGCGCCTACACCAGCCCCTACGTGCGCCGGGTGACGGCGGGGGACTGAAAGGAGGCGCGATGGCCTTCCTCATCCGGATGGGCCGCCCGCAGGACGCGGACGGCATCGCCCAGACCGTCGCCGAGGCCTTCTACCCCGAGTTCCGGCGGCTGTCCAGGGACCCCGCCCGCCTGGCGAAGGCGCTGTCCGGCATGGTGGACCCCGCGCGCTTCGCCGTGGCGGAGGAGGGGGAGACCGGCGAAATCGTCGGCGCCGCCGCGCTGTCGGACGGCGCGGGCTATGCCATCACCGCCCGCCGGGACGCGCTGGCGCGGGCCCTGGGCGCCGTCCGGGGCGGCCTGTCCTTCGGCGTCCTGAAAAGGGAGCTGCAGCGGCCGGCGCGCTTCGCGCCCGGCCAGGCCCAGGTGGATTTCGTCGGCGTCAGGCTTCGGGCACGGGGGCGGGGCCTGGCGCGCGGCATCCTGGCCTTCCTGCTGTCCCGGGGCGGCTACGCGCGCTACACCCTGGACGTGATGGAGGGCAACGAGCGGGTGCTGCCGCTGTACGCCGGCCTGGGCTTCCGCGAAATCCGCCGGGAAAAGGAAAAGGGCGGCTGGTACAAGGGCTTCTCCTTCCGCTACGTGATGGAGCGTCCCGGGCAGGAAACGGGCGGGGGCGGCCTGCCTTGAATCCCACTTGAAGGAGCAAACGATGAACACCCTGGTCGTCGCCCTGGGCGGCAACGCCCTGCAGCGATCCGGCATGCCCGCGGACGCGGACAGCCAGCTGGCGGTCGTGCGAAAGACCGCAGCCCAGCTGCTTCACATCCTCAAAACCGGACGGCCCATGGCCGTCGTGCACGGCAACGGGCCCCAGGTGGGCCGCATCGTGCTGCAAAACGAGGCCGCGGCGGCGGTGACCCCGCCGATGCCCTTCGACGTGTGCGGCGCGATGAGCCAGGGCATGATCGGCTACCACATCCA
>JAAZAQ010000229.1 GCA_012514225.1 Clostridiales bacterium
AGGCGGTCTCCATCCCCCTCATCGCGAACGGGGACGTCTTTGCCGCGCAGGACGCCGTGAGTATACTGGAGATGACCGGCGCCGACTGCGTGGCGGTCGGCCGCGGCGCCTTGGGTAACCCCTGGCTGTTTTCGCAGATCAAGGCCGCGTTTGCGGGCCAGGAGACGATGGCACCAAGCCCTGACGAGGTGCGGCGCATCGCGCTCTCCCACCTGCGGGATATGGTAGCCTTCAAGGGGGAATCCTGGGCGCTCGTCGAGATGCGCAAGCATTTCGGCTGGTACCTGAAGGGAACGAAAGGCGCGGCCCAGACCCGCGCACTGATCAACCGCTGCACGGACCTGGACGCGCTGACCGGCATCCTGGACGCGCATTTTTCGGGCTGCGGCGATTGACAAGCCCGGCGGCCGAACCTACAATCAGAAAGTAAAAAGCGCCTATCCCGCCCGGCGTAGGCCGGGCGTCCTTTTGGAGGGACACATGGAGTATTCACTGGAAATCGCCGGCCTGAAGCGTTCCCTGCCCTTGTGCCAGGTGCACGAGGAGCTGTTTATCGCCGCCTTCGTCATCTTCGGCGACGTTGAGCTGACCATCGCCTGCGCGAGGGAACTGCTGAAAATCGCGCCGGAGCACGACGTGCTCATCACCGCGGAGTCCAAGGGCATCCCCCTGGTCTACGAGATGGCCCGGCAGAACCGCGAAAACCGCTACCTCATTGCGCGCAAGGCGCCCAAGCTGTATATGCGCAACGTCTTCTCGACCGAGGTCACCTCCATCACCACTGTCAACCGCCAGATGCTCTTCATCGACCAGAATGACGCCGATTTCATGCGCGGCCGCCGCGTGCTCATCGTGGACGACGTGATTTCCACGGGGGAGAGCCTCAAGGCGGTGGAAAAGCTGGTCAACGAGGCCGGCGGCACCGTGGTGGGCAAGATGGCGGTGCTGGCGGAGGGCGCCGCGATGCGCCGCAAGGACATCCTGTTCCTGGGCACGCTTCCGCTGTTCAACCAGGACGGCAGCGTCAAGGAGGATTGAGGGGAAGCCATGCGGGACGTGCTGGTCGTGGTGGACATGCAGCTTGACTTCATCGACGGCGCCCTGGGCACGGGGGAGGCGCTGGCTATCCTGCCCGCCGCCGAGGCGAAAATCCGAGATTTTTCCGGCCCCGTGCTCTTTACCCGGGATACCCACCGGGAGGATTACCTAAAAACGCAGGAAGGCGCCCTTCTGCCGGTTCCCCATTGCGTCAAGGGAACGACGGGGTGGCAAATCCACCCGCGGCTGGAGGCGCTTCGCGCCCTGCCCGCGCTGGACAAGCCCTCCTTCGGCTCGCTGGCGCTGGCGGACACGCTGCGGCAGATGGACCGGGAGGAGCCCGTCCGCTCCGTCACCTTCATCGGCCTTTGCACCGATATCTGCGTGATTTCTAACGCCCTCATCGCCAAGGCCGCCTTGCCCGAGGCCCGCGTCATCGTGGACGCGGCCTGCTGCGCCGGCGCCACGCCGGAAGGCCACCGAAACGCCCTGCAGGCGATGAAGGCCTGCCAGGTCATCGTCGAGAACGGCTGACGCCGC
>JAAZAQ010000230.1 GCA_012514225.1 Clostridiales bacterium
AAAACCCGCGGCACCGCACATGTCGCTGCCGCGGATTACCATCAGAGGGCTTCGCCCTCCGATACCTCCCATGAATTGGTTTTTTGACAGTCTGGCGCGCCCCCATCAGGGGGCGCGTTTTGGGCTGTCAATGAACCTTACTATTGGGTAGGATGCGGGGGCATCGGGGGGCGGCAGCCCACCGATGGAAATCGTGCCGTCCGGCTATGCCGGACGCGCGGGGCCTTTCGCGAACAGCGAAAACATTCCGCAGCCATCCTTCGAATCGAAAAAGGTTCGCAGGCCTTTCTCGATAATCTGCGGCGCTCCTGCTTCACGGGGCGCGCCGTTTCGCCGGCCGCGGGGGAAGCCGCATTTTGCGTTTTTGCCCGCTTGCGCTACAATGGGCGCGTCCGGAATGAAAGAAAGCCCCTGCCGACGGTTACACAAGCGAGGATTCGACTCAAATGACAAGGGGGAACACCGACATGATTGCGCTGGGAAGCGACCACGCGGGGCTGCCGCTGAAGCTGGAAATCATCCAACTGCTGGAAGAGCGCGGGCTGAAGTACCTGGACGTGGGCACCTACACCGACGCCTCCAGCGACTACCCGGAGTACGGCCGCCTGGCTGCCGAGGCGGTGGCGGACGGCCGCTGCTCGCGCGGGCTGGTCTTCTGCGGTACCGGCATCGGCATCTCCATCTCCGCCAACAAGGTGCGCGGCATCCGCTGCGCCGCCTGCTCGGACTGCTTCTCCGCCGTCCTCTCCCGCAACCACAACGACGCGAACATGCTGGCCCTGGGCGCCCGTGTGGTGGCCCCCGCCTATGCGAAGATGATCGTCTCCATGTGGCTGGACGCGGGGTTCGAGGGCGGCCGCCACCAGACCCGCGTGGACCTGATTCACAAAATCGAACAGGAGCAGGGGCTGGAGTAACCGGCTGGCCGGCTCATTCCCTGCAAAGAAAACCCTGCCGTACGTCATTTGGCAGGGTTTTCCCGCGGCTTCGGCGCGACGCCCGGCTGCTTACCAGTCCTCCTTGGGGCGCCAGAAGGATTTTACCTCCTTCTTGTCCTGGATGTTGAAGTCGATCAGGCGCCTGAGAAGGCCGTAATCCATCGGCCGCTCCCAGGGGAAACGCAGCAGCATCAGGGTGTGATCGACGCCTTCCCGCTTCAGCTCCTCCTGAAAATGCCGGATGGCCTTGGTCTCCGGCGCCACGGCCAGGTGCTTTTTCGCCGTGCTGAACCCCACGATGAAGGTGCCGTGGTCGGTAAACATCGGCTGATTCCAGGCGACGCGCGTCTGCAGGCCCGGGTAGTTCTCCCCCACCCAGTCCAGCACCTCGCGCGTGCGCTCCCTGTGGGCGGGGTCCGCGACGCCGTCGATGAACGCCTGAAACGCTTCCATGGCTCTCCTCCTGCAAGTCGGGGCGCCCTCGCCCCGCGCAGGATGATTGTACCCGCGGCGGAAAGCAAAAAACGGCGGGCAGGCCGCCGTTTCACGATGAAAGGGCAGGGCTGTCAGGGCGCCCAGAACAGCCAGATGAGCACGTAGCCCGACAGCACGGCCACCAGGGTGAAGGGCACGCTGATGCGCATGAACTCCAGCGGCTTGACCTCGTAGCCGTGCTTGCGCAGGATGCCCAGCGCCGTGATGTTCGCGGAAGCGCCGATGGGCGTCAGGTTTCCGCCCAGGGTCGCGCCGGCTAGCAGGCCGAAATACAGGATGGTCGGGTCCACCCCCATGAGACGGGCGATGCCGGCGGTCACCGGCAGCATGGTGGCGACGTAGGGGATATTATCGATAAATGCGGACAGCAGCACCGAGGCCCATACCAGGAGGGAATAAATCGCGAACAGGTTGCCGGAGCTCAGCCGCACGAACAGCCGGCTGATTTCGGTCACCACCCCGGCCTCGGTAATGCCGGCGATGACCACGAACAGGCCGGCCAGCAGCAGCAGGGTGAAGAAATCGATTTCCTTGAGCATCGCGGCGGCGGTTCCCTTCAAATCCCTGCGGCGGACGGCCTCCCGCACCAGGCCGACAAGCATCAGCCCCATGCAGATGAGGCCGTTGGTCACCGCGGGCTTGCCGGGAATGAAGGAAGCCACAATCAGCAGCAGCACCGTGCCGGCCAGCAGCACGGTGGGGAAACGGTCAGTGACGACCGTCTTTTCCATCATCTCCACCTTTTGGCTGTGCTTGCGGAAGAGGACCAGCAGCACGAGGCAGGAGACCAGGGCGCCGACCTGCACGATGAAAAACATGCCGGGGCGGCCGTGGTAGTAAAAGAAGTCCAGGAAGTCCATCCCCGCGGCACCGCCCAGCAGGATGGACGTCGAATCACCCACCAGGGTGGCCGCGCCCTGAAGGTTGGACGACACGGCGATGGCAATGATGCCAGGCACCGGGGAAATGCGCAGCTTCCGCGCCACCATCAGGGCGACGGGCGCCACCATCAGCACCGTGGCGACGTTGTCCACGAAGGCGGAGATGAGGCCGGCGAACAGCGCCAGGGAAATCATCACCCACTTGACGTTGGGCATCAGGTTGATGATATGGTCCGCCATCAGGGCGGGCATCCGCGACTCGATGAACAAATAGACCACGCCCATCGTGCCCGCGATCATCATCAGCACGTTCCAGTCCACGGCGGAAAACACCTTGTCCGCCGGCAGGATGCCCAGCGCGACGAACAGGGCGGCGGAGGCCAGCGCGGTGTAGGCCCTGAGCTTGGGGAAGGACAGCAGGGACGCGTAGGTGGTCAGGAAGAGCCCGAGGGCAAGCGCCATACGAAAACCTCCAAAGGCCTTTTTCATTTATTATACCAAATCTGCCAATAAATACTGCCCTTTTTGCATGTATGTTTGCGTCTCTTTCAGGCCGGATACGCGCATGCGGGTATGATAGGCGTGCGCG
>JAAZAQ010000231.1 GCA_012514225.1 Clostridiales bacterium
CCGGCTTCGGCGCCACGGGCTTCAATCCGGCCTGTTCCGCGTCCGCCCGGACAGGCACAGGCGGTTCGCGCCAGGCATACGTTTCCGGCAATGCGGCGGCGTCGGCCATCATGCCGCCTGCAGGCTGCGGGATGAAACCCGGCTCCGTTTCCGGCTCGCGGGGCGGATAAGCGGCCGGCGGGTACTGCCGCGAAGGCCAGGCGGGCTGTGGCTGGGCCGGCTCGAAGGAAACGGCGTCCTCCGGGTATACCGGTTCCGCCTGCTGAGGAAGCGGCTGCGCTTCCGCTTGCGGGGCCGCTGCCGGCTTGCGCTGCGCCCTTTGGCCTTTCCGGTCGCTAAGCCGCTGCATCAGCGCGGCAGGATTCTGCCTGAACAGGGCGAAAACAAGGCCGACGGCCGCCAGGGCGAGCAGCACCACCGCACCCACGTTACCCAGCGCCGTATGCAGGGGATAGGCCAGCAGCATGCCCAGGGCGCCGCCGCCCGGATAGAAGCCCGCACCTGCGAAACGCCCGTAATAGCGGTGATAGGCCGCCCGCAGGTATTCCCCCATGCTGTCCGGGACCGCGGCGCTGCGCACGATGGAATTGAGGTTCCGCACGTAATCCATGAGGTTGCCGTATTCCCGGTCGTTGACGTTGAGCGTGAGCGTCATCAGCGCGCCGACGGCAAGCAGGAGCAGAAACGCGACGGTGAAGGCGTACATGGACACGTGCCGCTTGGCGGCGACGCAGGCCAGCGCCCCCAGCCACAGGATGAACAGCGGCACCAGCAGGTACAGCCCGCCGCCCAGGCCGATCGCCATGTTCTTGAACACGATCAGCGATTGCGCGGCGCTTTGGATGGTCGCCCCCAGCAGCATCATGAAGCCAAACGCAATCAGTGCCACGCCCAGGGGCAGCAGCACCGCTCCGCCGCGGTCGGTGGAGCGCGGGTTCGCGCTGGTCTTCTTCTTTCTGGCGGCGGTCGTCATGCCGTCCCCTTCCGTGTTATTCTGCCCGGCTCAGCCAGACAGCGTCCAAAATCCCGTCCTGGCCGAACACCAGTCTCAGGTCGTTGTCCCCGAAACGGTAGGTGTCCATCTCTCCCGCGCCAAGGCCGTACAGTCCGGCGGCCGCCTCGTCCATGGGCAGCGTGCCGGCGGGCTCGCCCAGCGCCTGGCGCGCCTCCGCCCGCGAGGACGCACCGGTCGTCAGGCCAAACAGGTTCATGCGCCGGGAGAGCAGCCCGGACACCGTCTGCCCGTCCGCCGTAATGAGCGCTGTCCCGCGGTAGCGGTCGTCCTCCAGCTGGATTTTTTCCCCGCCCGGGAACCCTTCCGGGTCGTAAAGCAGGCTGTGCGTTTCGATGAGCGCGCCCAGCCCGCCGCCCAGGGCGGCATCCAACCCCGGCAGCCGTCCCGCCAGCGCGGTTTCACCAATCAGCCGTCCGCTCTCCGGGGAGGGACGCAGCTTGCCTTGTATCCCCGCGCCGCCCAGTGGCGAGCCTTCGTCCAGGTTCAGCAGCGGGGCCAGCTCATGGTACAGATAGAAGACCGACGCGCTTTTCCCGGACAGCCAGGTCATGCCGCCCTCCGGGTAGTAAAACAGGATGCCTTCGCCCGTGGGCACGGCGCGGCCGACGGGAAAGGGTGCCAGCGCGCTGACGTCCAGGTAGTTGGAATGGCTGTCCGAAAGCATGGCATCCGTTATTTCTTCAAGTTTCGCCTGCGCCTGCGCGGCGTCCATGAAAAAGTCCTCCCCCGCGACCGCCTGCGCGTTGGCCAGGTCGAAGGCCATGGGCACCAGCTGATGGCCGTTGCGCCCGCCTGGCAGCTTTCCCTGCGCAAAGAGCAGCACGCCCAGCAGGTCGTGCCCCGTCGCGGAAGGAAGAAGCCAGGTTTCATACCCTGCCTGCAGGCTGCCCCCCAGGCCGGCGCCCAGCGCAGCCAGCGTGTCCAGGTACGGCTGGGCTTTTTCCCGGATTTGCGCGTTGACGCTGTCCTGCACGAAGGCGTTGCCCATCCCGCTCAGCTGCGGATAGGAAACGCGATTGCCCCCCTGCTCCGCCGTGACGGCCTCAAGGCTGACTCCTTCCGCCCCCGCCGGGAAAACCGCCGCCATGACGCAAAGGATGATGATGGTAAGGGTTCTGCGCACGTGCATCGCCTCCTTGGCGTGATTGTAGCGGATGCGCGGCTTTGTTGCAAGTTTGAAACAATCGGACATAAAATTGAAATGAAGGGAAGGCTGCCGGCCTAAGGCGCGGCGTAACCAGGTTTTTCGCTCCTCCCCTCCTGCCGCGCGACGTTTTCCCGGTTCTTTTCGAGGTAAATCCGGTACATCTCCTCGGCGTCCATTCCCGCGGCCAGGCACATGCTCAGGAAGAAATGAAGGATGTCCACCAGCTCCTCCTTCAGCGCCGCATCGTCGACGGGCTTGGGGTTCTTCCACCACTTGAAGTTGACCTCGTCGAGCATCTCCGCCGTCTCGCTGAGCATCGCCAGCGCGTATCTCTGCAGCCAGACGGTTCTGTCGATGCCCTGCAGCCCGCGCTTCTCCTTGATCCGCTCGTTGAGCGACCGCTGGATGTCCAGCATCTCCTCAAGCCTGTCCATCGATTGCGATTCCCTTCTTTTTCAGATGCTTGGCGACCTGC
>JAAZAQ010000232.1 GCA_012514225.1 Clostridiales bacterium
AGGTCTTGCTGACCCGGCCGCCGCGGAAGAGGAAGTTCAGGTCGTCCACCGTGAACCAGGAGTTGATGCGCTGGCGGTTGTTGACCAGCCACTGCACGGTGTCGTCCAGGCTCTTGCCCTCCTCGCGCCGCTGTATGGCGTAGTACACCAGCAGCGCCTCGCCGCCAGAAGCCAGCAGGGAGTCCACCACGGCGATCTTCGCCTGCGGGTACTTTTCCAGCACCAGCTCGCGCGCGGTTTCCGCGGACTGGACCGTGCCGGACAGGCCGCCGGACAGGCTGACATACAGAATCTGCTCGCCCTTCCGGGCCAGCTCCTCAAAGCACTTGACCGCGCTGTCCACCGTGACCTGGGCGGTGGTGATGACGCGCTCGTTGCGCAAGTCGCGGTATATATCCTTCAGCACCGCCTCGTCCTCGACCTGGTATTCCTTCTCCACCCCGTCGAGCCGGTAGGGCATGGGCAAAACGGTCAGCTTTTCGTAGCGTTTGTAGAAATCCAGTGAAATGTCCGAGCCGACTTCCGTCACAATCCAAAACGACATGAGGTCTTCCTCCCAATCCCAGTTTCTTCGAACAACCGACAGATTCCGCCGGCTTGTCTGAATCATACCCAATCAAACGCCGTTGTCAACGCGGATTTGGGCGGTTCCCGCCCGAATTATTTCTCGAACAGCCGCAGCACGTCCTCGCGGCTGAGCTTCTGGGGCAGCGCCTCCCCGGGGGTGATGAGCCGGTCGAACAGCCGGCGCTTGCGGCGGCCCATGTCCACCACCGCCTCCTCGATGGAGCGCAGCGCGATGAGGCGCAAAATTTGCACCGGCTTGTCCTGCCCCAGGCGGTGCGCCCGGTCGTTGGCCTGGTCCTCCGCCGTCGGGTTCCACCAGGGGTCGAAATGGATGACGGTGTCCGCCCCCGTCAGGTTCAGCCCGGTGCCGCCGGCCTTCAGGGAAATCAGGAACACCGGCTCCTCCCCGCGGTTGAAGCGCTCCGCCAGCTCCAGCCGCTCCTGCGCCTGGGTGTCCCCGTCCAGGTAGAGGCTGGGGATGCCGGCCCGGGTCAGGCGCTCCCGGATGATGCCGAGCATGGAGGTGAACTGGGAGAACAGCAGCACCCGGTGCCCGTTGTGCAGCGCCTCCGGCAACACGTCCATGAGCAGCTCCAGCTTGGCCGACTCGCCCGCGTACTCCGGCAGGCTCAGCCGCGGGTGGCAGCAGATTTGCCGCAGCTGGGTGATGGCGGAGAGCACCTCGATGCGGCTGCCGGTCAGCCCCCGCTCACGCAGCAGCTCGTTGACCCAGGCGCGGCTGCGCAGCAGGGCGGCGTCGTAGACGCGGCGCTGTTCAACGCCCATCTCGCAATAGAGGGTCGACTCCATCTTCTCCGGCAGCTCCGCCATGACGTCGCTCTTCAGGCGGCGCATCATGAAGGGGCGGATGCGCATGCGCAGCTCCTCCGCGTGCCGGCCGTCCTCGTAGCGGCGCAGGAAGTCCCGGGCGCTGCCGAAATAGCCCGGCAGCGCGTAGTCGAACAGGCTCCACAGCTCCCCGACGTTGTTCTCCATCGGCGTGCCGGTGAGGGCGAGCCGGGTGCGCGCGTTGAGCCGCTTGGCCGCGCGGGCGGTCTGGCTGGTGAAGTTCTTGATGTTCTGCGCCTCGTCCAGCGCCGCGAAGCGGAAGCGGACGTCGCGGTACAGCCCGATGTCCTGCCGCAGGAGGGGGTAGCTGGTGATGACGACGTCCGTCCCGTTCTCCAGCGCCTCCCGCAGCGCCTTCTCGCGCAGGCCGCGGCTGCCGGTCACCAGGGCGACGCTGAGCGTGGGCGCGAAGCGCGCAATTTCCGCCTGCCAGTTGTAAAGCAGGGTCGTGGGCGAGACGATGAGGGAAGGCAGGCGCTCCGGCTCGGCGGAGGCGAAGTGGCGGATGGCCGCGATCATCTGCGCGGTCTTGCCCAGGCCCATCTCGTCGGCCAGGATGCCGCCCAGCCCCAGCAGGTGCAGCGCGCAAATCCACCGGAACCCGCGCAGCTGGTATCCGTACAGCCCCGGCACCGGGCTTTCGATGTCCTCCGGGTCCAGCCGCACCGCCGTCTCCGCCGCCGCGTCCAGGGTGACCGGCAGCCCGGCCTTGTCCGCCAGGGCGGCCAGGTAGTGCGCGCGCATGGCGGGCAGGTCCCGCTCGTCCTCCCGCGTGGCGCTCTGCAGCCAGGCCTCCGCCAGCGGCTGCCACTCCCGGGCGTCCTCCAGGATGATGAAAGCCCCGTTTTTATAGCGGAAGTACTTCTTTCTCCGGCTCAGCGCCTCCATCAGCGGCAGCAGGTCGTCGTCCAGCTTCTCCCCGTCGGCCATCTCCAGGCCGATGCGCCCGGCCTTCAGGCGCAGGTGGCCGGTGAAGGATGGCGCGCGCGGGGTCAGCTGCCGGAAGGCGCCGCTGAGGTAGACCTCCCCCAGCCGGTGCAGCGCGGACACCCCGCCCATCAGGAACTCAAACACCAGGTCGTCTTCCTGCAGGTCGGCCCGCCCGGGGCGCGCGCGGAAGCCGTAGCCGCCCAGCAGGTCCATGACCGCCCGCTCCCCCGCCGCATCCCGGTACAGGTAGGCCGGAAGCGGCTTGCCGGACTGGAAGGGGTTGGCCATGTGCTCCCCGTAATGGAACTCGACCCGGGCCGACACGCCGTCCCCCTCCCGGTCCAGGTAGACCCTGGCCTTCAGGGGGAAGCGCAGCAGGCGCTCCTGCAGCGCCTCCTCCAAAACCACCGGCTGGCCGCGCTGCAGCCAGGGCAGCAGCTCCGAGAACACGCGGGGCGTCTCCGCCCGGGTGAAGCGGTAGGTGAACTCCCCGTCCTTTTCCCCCGGGGGCAGGGCCAATAGCAGCGCCGCGTCCTGCCGGCCCAGCGCCGCGACGCGGCCGTCCACCAGCGCGAAGCGCCCGTCCGGGGTCAGCCCCCTGACCTCCGCCTGCCAGGCGCCGCTCAGCACCACGCCGCGCAGGTCGTAGCCCGCGCGGAAGAGCAGGGGCAGCGCCTCCTCCCGGATGCCGCGCTGCTGGCCGGCCCGGCCGCCAACGGCCACGGCGAAGTCCATGCCGCGCAGGGCCTCCAGCGCAAGGGACGCCAGGCCGTCCTTCAGCGGCAGGTCCCGCCGCTGCGGCCCTGAAAGGGGCGCCCCGGCGCGCGCCATCGTGCGGACAAAGGCGTTCAGCAGCCGGCACAGCGCCAGCGCCTCCTCCGGCAACGCCGTCCAGGAGGGGGAATAGGTCAGGCTCTTGGTCAGCGGGAAGGCCCGGCGCAGGGACACGGCCTCCAGGAACCCGGGCAGGTCGCGGATGAAGCTCATCCGCCCTTCCCCCGCCTTCAGGCTCAGGGCCAGCCCCTCCTCCGACACCCGCAGGAAGGGCAATAAAACAAACGCGCCGCCTTCCGGCAGCACCCCCTGCGCGGCCTCCAGCAGGGCGTGCCGGTCCGGCGCGCCCGCCGTGCCCGGTTCAAAAATCGGAAGCGCCCCCTTTCAGCGGGAGAAAACCCGGGGAACTCATACGAACAGCCACAGGCTCACCGCCATCACCGCCATGCCGGCCACCAGGCCGTACATGCTCAGATGGTGCTCGCCGTAAATGCGGGCGGAGGGGAGCAGCTCGTCCAGGGAGATGAACACCATGATGCCCGC
>JAAZAQ010000233.1 GCA_012514225.1 Clostridiales bacterium
AGGCAGGCCTCCGGCTGCGCGAAAGGCTCCCCGCCCGACAGCGTCAGCCCGTCCAGCAGGGGGTTTTCCTTCAAGTCCGCGAGCACCGCCGCGGTGTCCGCCTCATAGCCGCCGGCCGGGTCGTGGGTGCCCGGGTTGTGACAGCCGGGGCAGCGGTGGGGGCAGCCCTGCGTGAACACGGCCAGGCGCAGGCCGGGGCCGTCCACGATGCTGTCGCTGACCGTGCCGTTGAGGCGGATGTTCATATGCGGTACCTCCGGGGAAGGGTCGGCGGGGCATCCCCGAAGGAATGCCCCAGACCGCCATTGCTTTAACCGTTCGCTTTCTCGCCAGGCCGCGAAGCGCGGCCGGCCGTTCAGTCCGTTTCGACCGCGTGCTTGACGCGCTGCTTCTCCTCGGCCTGCTTGGCGTTGTTGAAGCGGTCCGTGGTGCCCACCAGGTAGCCGGTGATGCGGCGGATGCGCTCGAACTTGTGCTCCTCCTCGTCCCGGCCGCACTGGGGGCAGCTGTCCCCGATGATGCCGTTGAAGCCGCACACCGGGTCGCGGTCCACGGGGTGGTTGATGGAGCCGTAGCCCACGCCGGTGTCGTGCATGAAGCGCACGATTTTCTCAAACGCGTCCAGGTTCTTCGTCGGGTCGCCGTCCATCTCCACGTAGGTGATGTGCCCGGCGTTGGTCAGCGCGTGGTAGGGCGCCTCCAGGCTGATTTTCTTGAAGGCGTTGATGGGGTAGTAGACCGGGATGTGGAAGGAGTTGGTGTAGTAGTCCCGGTCGGTCACCCCGGGGATGCTGCCGAACTTCTTGCGGTCCAGGCGCACGAAGCGGCCGGACAGCCCCTCCGCCGGGGTGGCGATGAGGGTGTAGTTCAGCTTCCGCTCGGCGCTCTTCCTGTCCAGGAAGGCGCGCATGAAGCCCACGATTTCCAGACCCAGGTTCTGGCTCTCCTCGCTCTCCCCGTGGTGCTTGCCACGCAGGGCGACCAGCGTCTCCGCAAGGCCGATGAAGCCCATGGTCAGGGTGCCGTGCTTCAGCACCTCGCGCACCTCGTCGTCCCACTTAAGGTTCTCGCTGCCCATCCACACGTGCTGCCCCATCAGGAAGGGGAAGTTGTACACCTTCTTGCGCGCGATGATTTCAAACCGCTCGTTGAGCTGGTCGTAGGCCAGCTCCATCTTGCGCTCCAGCTCCTCGAAGAACCAGCTTACGTCGCCCTTGGCCTCAATCGCGATGCGCGGCAGGTTGATGGAGGTGAAGGAGAGGTTGCCCCGCCGGGGCGCCACCTCCTGGCCGGCGTCGAAGGCGTTTGCCATCACGCGGGTGCGGCAGCCCATATAGCCCACCTCGGTCTCCGGGTGGCCGGGCTTGTAGTACCGCAGGTTGTAGGGCGCGTCCAGGAAGGAGAAGTTGGGGAAGAGCCGCTTGGCCGAGGTGCGGATGGCCAGCTTGAACAGGTCGTAATTCGGGTCGCCGGGGTTGAAGTTGACGCCCTCCTTGACGCGGAAAATCTGGATGGGGAAAATCGGCGTCTCCCCGCGACCCAGGCCGGCCTCCGTCGCCAGCAGGAGCTGCTCCATCACCAGCCGGCCCTCCGGGGAGGTGTCCGTGCCGTAGTTGATGGAGGAGAAGGGCACCTGCGCGCCGGCGCGGCTGTTCATGGTGTTGAGGTTGTGCACCAGCGCCTCCATCGCCTGGAAGGTGGCCTTGGTGATTTCCTTTTTGGAGAACTTGCGGGCGGAAGCCAGCAGCTTCTGGGCTTCCTCCGGCTTCATCCAGGCCTCCAGGCGCTTTTTGAGCGCAGCGTCGAAGGCCTCCTTTTCCTCCATCTCCGGAATCAGGCCGGTTTCCTCCTCGACCCCGGCGAGCAGGCGCGCCGCCTCCGCGTCCCCGTCCTCCACGCCGTACTCCGCGTCCAGCAGGCGGCCGATGTTGTCGCGGAAGCGCTTGCGGTAGGTCTTGCGCACGCCCGGCGCCATGCCGTAGTCGAAGTTCACGATGCTCTGCCCGCCGTGCTGGTCGTTCTGGTTGGCCTGGATGGCGATGCAGGCCAGGGCGGAGTAGGAGTAGATGTCCTTGGGCTCCCGCAGCACGCCGTGGCCGGTGGAAAACCCGTCCTTGAACAGCTGCAGCAGGTCAATCTGGCAGCAGGTGGTGGTCAGCGTCAGGAAGTCCAGGTCGTGGATGTGGATGTCCCCCTCCCGGTGCGCCGCGGCATGCCGGGGGTTGAGCACGTACATGTCGTAAAATTGTTTGGCGCCCTCGGAGCCGAACTTGAGCATGGAGCCCATCGCACTGTCGCCGTTGATGTTGGCGTTCTCGCGCTTGATGTCCGAGTCGATGGCGCTGGAGAAGGTGATGTCTTCGTAGGTCTTCATCAGCCGGGTGTTCATTTCCCGCACGCGGCTGCGCTCGGCGCGGTAGAGGATGTAGGCCTTGGCGGTGAGCACGAAGCCCTTCTCGATGAGCACGCGCTCCACCACGTCCTGCACCTGTTCCACCGTGGGGCTGGAGGGGATGTCCTCTCCCTTTTCTAGCTCGTCCGTCACCAGGCGGGCCAATTCCGCCGCGGTCTCGGCGCCCTTGTGGCTGCCGCTGGCCGCCAGCGCCCGGGCGATGGCCTGCTGGATCTTGTCCCGGTCAAAGGGAACCTGCCGCCCGTCGCGCTTGATGATGGTCGAGATCATGATAAAGCCTCCTGTATTATCGTCTTTATGAGATGAGATAGCAGGGCGATTATAGTCCGCCGCCCGGGGGCTGTCAAGGAAAAAACCACAAAAGATTGTATTCATTCCCGTATACACCACAACATATGGTAGTGCAAGGCGTCCCGGCGGTTCCTGTGGCCGCGCCTACTTTTCCCCGCCTTGACAGGAATTCGGGCCGGGTGCTATACTGCGTTTAAATCCCCGGAAACGGGTATAATGTTGGGTTTAAGGAGAATCGCGTGACCGTCAAGGCAAAAAAGAAACATAAAAGCAACCTGCCCGCCCGGCTGCTGAGCGTCTTCCTGGCGCTCTTGATTGTGGGCGGCTCCCTGGCCGCGTTGGTTGAGCTGCTCTGAGAGCATTTCAATACTGATAAAATCCATATAAGGAGGGTTTCCCATGGAACTCAAAGGCTCCCAGACCGAGAAGAACCTCTGGACCGCGTATGCCGGCGAAAGCCAGGCCCGCAACAAGTACGACTATTTCGCTTCCGCCGCCCGCAAGGAAGGCTATGAGCAGATCGCCGGCATCTTCGAGGAAACGGCGCTCAACGAGAAGGAGCACGCCAAGCGCTGGCTGATCGCGCTGCAGGGCTTTGAAGACGGCAAGACCCCCGGCGGCACCCGTAAGAACCTGACCGCCGCCGCCGCCGGCGAGCACTACGAGTGGACCGAGATGTACAAGGGCTTCGCCGAGACCGCCCGCCAGGAAGGCTTCAAGGACATCGCGCTGGAGTTCGAGAACGTCGCCAAGGTCGAGTACGAGCACGAGGCGCGCTACAACCAGCTGGCCAAGCGCCTGGACGACGACTCCGAGTGGGTGTCCGAGTCCCCGGTGCGCTGGCGCTGCCGCAACTGCGGCTTCGTCTACGAAGGCACCAAGCCCCCCAAGCTCTGCCCCGCCTGCAAGCACCCGCAGAACTTCTTCGAGCGCGCCGCCGGCAACTATTGACCCTTGCCCCGGTTCGCCTGAACCGCGAAACCCCGGAGACGCCTCTCCGGGGTTTTCTTGTTCCCCTGGATGACCTGGCGCGGGGTTTCCCGGGGTATATTCGGGAAAAGCTGACGAAGGAGGCTTCCGTATGGAAAGGCCGGACATTTTCCTGGATTCCATCTGCCTGGACTGCGAGTGGGAGCAGGTTCCCGACATGGTCCGCTTTTACGCGGCGCTGCTGGGCTTTGAGGCGGAGGGCTTGGACGGGGACGTGATGCCGGCGGTCGTCGGCAAGAACGTCAGCCTCTCCTTCCAGCCGGTCAACGGCTACCTGGCGCCGACCTGGCCCAACGAAATCAGGGGCCAGCA
>JAAZAQ010000234.1 GCA_012514225.1 Clostridiales bacterium
CCAACCTGGAGAAATTGTCCATCCCCGGCCCCGGCGGGGAGACGTACGGCGGCTGGCTGATGAAGAACGCCCCCGGCAAGGCGGGTTTGGTGCTGTACTTCGGCGGCAACGGCGAGCAGTCCGCGTCCTCCATGGAATCCTTCGTCCGCCGCGCCCAAAGCGGGCTGTTCGAAGGCTACAACCTGATGATGGTGGACTACCCGAATTACGGCCACAGCACCGGTGAAACGGGGGAGGAGGGGGCCTTCCGTATGGCGCAGGCCGCCTACGGCTATGCCCTGTCCCGCCCGGACGTATCCGGCGACCGGATTGTCCTGGCAGCCTGGAGCTTGGGCACCGGCACGGCCGTGCGCCTGGCGGCCCAGCGCCAGCCGGCCGGCCTCATCCTGCTGGCGCCATATTTCAGCGGCAAGGAACTGGTGGACGGATTCACCCGCGACCAGATGCACCTGGATATCCCCGTGCCCATCCCCATCCGCAACCCCTACAAGAGCTATGAATACGCCGCGCAGTACAGCGGCCCCGCACTGGTTGTCGCCGCCCGGGACGACGGCATGGTCGCCTTCGGGCAGTCCGAGCGCCTGGAAGCCCGCTTTCCCGACGCTGCGCTGTATACCTTGGAAACCGGCGGCCATTCCGGGATGTGGTATGACGACGGCGCCGTCGCGGCCATCAAGGCCTTCCTGGGCGGCTTGGTGCAGCCCCCGCCCGCTGCGGAGCGGCCGGTCTGACCCGGCAAGCCTGACGAAGTGAAGGGAGCCGGTATTCCGGCTCCCTTTGCTTGGATTCCAGCTTCGATACGCCAGACCCGCTTGCTTATCAACTCAGGGCAGGATATTCGGGTCCGCCGTCATTTGCAGGTCCACGATGCCCGGCGGCAGGAAGCCGCGGGCAGGCTGGCCGTTCACCAAGACTTCCACGTAATCCCAGGAGCCCCGCTGCGCGTAATAGCTGCTCAGCCAGGTGACGTTTGTGCCTTGCGGCAGATAGGCGATCGGGGTCAGGGACATCACCGGGTCCTCCGTCAGCTGGGCGGCCGCCAGGGTGAGGGCGGGGATGCGCTCGAACATCAGTTGCGGCACGTCCAGCCTGTCCTTGAAGTCCTTGGGCGATACGAAACCCGTGCGCACGCCGCCGTTGTTCACCCCGTACATGACCATCAGCCACCCGCTCTCCCACCCGGCGACGTAGACGCGCCCGTTGGTGCTGGCGACCGCTTTCCCGTTTGCGCCGCGTCGGTACTCCGTGCCCGGCCCGTCGTAGACCTTCAGCTTCTGGTTGGGCTTGAAGTAGGTTTCGACGAACCCCGACAGGGGGCTCGAAATCCGGTCGTCAAACACGTTCGGGAGCGGCTTCCCCCCGGGGTTCTTGGTGCCCATCTGGCGCATTTCATCCCGCACCTGCTTGATGAGCGAGTAGTTCGCCCATTCGATGTTGTTGAGCGCCTTGCCGTCCCCGGGGTAATTGGGGTCTTGCTTGTACCAGGTCTGGCTGCGGAAGTAGTTGTCGAACTTTCCGCCCGGGTCGAAGGGGCGCCCGTAGCGTGCGAACAACTCGTTGAACGCGTAGCCGAGCGCGTCGTACTGCCAGGCCCAGACCTCTTCGTAGGTCAGCCGCGTTTTGTCGGATTTCGGGAAGATGTAGAAGTTGGACGCCAACGCAGGCAGGGCCGCCAGCATCAGCGCCAGGACGGCGGGCAGGCATCTTCTCAGCAAGCGTTTCATATTCTCCTCCGATATTCAGTTTCTCGCCGTTTCAGTCAGATGTTCACCGAATTAAATACTAAAACCTTGACAGTGGCCTGTCAATCGACAGATTCCGGCAATCCGTTGAGGACGATGTCCGCTGCGCTGCGGACGTTGAACGCCTGGAAATACCTGTCCTCCAGTGGAATCCATTCGGAGAGGAAGCGCGCCGCTTGCTCCGGGTTCCGCCTCGCAATCCGCTCCAGCCGCACGCCGCGCGGCGCGTCCAGGAAGACCTTCAGGGAGTAGTACCGC
>JAAZAQ010000235.1 GCA_012514225.1 Clostridiales bacterium
GAGCATCAGGCCGCCGGCGAACAGCAGGTAGAGAAACGGCATCACCAGGCCCTGCGCGGCCGGGCGGCGCGGCGCGTCCCCGTGCGGGAACAGGACGAAATCGAGCGCCGCCAGCAGGGGCAGCAGGTTGTGGGCCAGCAGGTTGGCGGGGGAGGACAGGTAGGACAGCGGCACCTTCGGAACCAGCAGCAGCGAAAACCCGGCGAAGGTCAGTAGCACGCCCGAAACCAGCGAGAAGCGCAGCGCGTGAAGCCAGGGGGGCAGCCGCAGTTGCGCGCCCGCCCGGGCGGTCGAGGTCTCCAAAACCAGCAGGGCGGCGGACAGCAGGGTCGCCCACGCGCCGCTGAGGTTGGTGTAATACAGGAAATAGGCGGACGAACCGCCGCCCATCTGGCGGAAACCCAGGACGAAACTCACGATGCCCGTCAACAGGACGACCGCCTTGAGGGTGAGGGAACCTGCGCGGGCGCGGCCCGCGGCGACCGGGGGCATGCTAGACCTGCCCCTGCGCCATCATGGCCTCCGCCACCTTCAGGAAGCCCGCGATGTTGGCGCCGGCGACATAGTCCTGCGGCGTCGCGTACTGGCGCGCGGTCCGGCTGATGGTGTCGAAGATGCGGTTCATGATGTCCCGGAGTTCCCCGTCCACCGCGTCAAAGCGCCAGCTTAAGCGCTGGGAGTTCTGCGACATCTCCAGCGCGCTGACCGCGACGCCGCCCGCGTTGGCCGCCTTGCCGGAGGCGAAGAGCACGCCGGCATCCTGGAACAGCGCCGTGGCTTCCAGCGTGCAGGGCATGTTTGCGCCCTCCGCCACCGCCCTGACGCCGTTTGCGATGAGCCGCGCGGCGGAACGGCCGTCGAGCTCGTTTTGCATGGCGCAGGGCAGCGCAAGGTCGCAGGCCAGTTCCCATACGCCCGACGCCCCTTCCCGGTAGGCACCCCGGCCCGCGCGGGCGGGATACTCGCTGATGCGCCCGCGCTCCTTCAGCTTGATTTGCTTGACCACATTCAGGTCCACCCCGGCCTCGTCGTGGATGAAGCCCAGGGAATCGCTCATGGCGATGACCCGCACGCCCTGCTGCGCCGCCTTCTCCGCCGCGTATATGGACACGTTGCCGGAGCCGGAGAACACGGCCCGCATGCCCTGGATGTCCATGCCGTTGTGCCGCAGCATCGCGTCCGTCAGGTACATCAGCCCGTAGCCCGTCGCCTCGGTGCGCGCCTGGGAGCCGCCATAGGACAGCCCCTTGCCGGTGATGGCGCCGCCGTTCAGGGCGGTGAGGCGCTTGAACTGGCCGTACAGGTACCCGATTTCCCGCGCCCCGACGCCCACGTCCCCCGCGGGTACGTCGGTGTCCGCGCCGATATGGCGGTACAGTTCGTTCATCATGCTCTGGCAGAAGCGCATGACCTCGTTGTCGGACTTGCCCTTGGGGTCGAAGTCGCTCCCGCCCTTGCCGCCGCCCAGGGGCATGCCGGTCAGGCTGTTTTTCAGCGTCTGCTCCAGCGCCAGGAACTTGAGGATGCCCAGGGTGACGGAGGGATGGAACCGCAGGCCACCCTTGTAGGGGCCGATGGCGGAGTTGAACTGCACCCGGTAGGCGCGGTTGACATGCGCCCTGCCCGCGTCGTCCACCCAGGGCACACGGAAAATGAGGACGCGCTCCGGCTCCACGAACCGCTCCAGCAGCCCGGCGCGCTCAAACTCCGGGTGCTGGTCGAACACCGGGGACAGGCTGAGGAGCATTTCGCGCGCGGCCTGCAGAAACTCAGGCTCATGATAATAGCGCGATTCCAGTTCGGACAGGACACGGGCGATATATGCGTTTGCCATGGGAAACCCTCCCTTACCCCTTGACGCCCTTGGCGCCGGATGACTCGCGGCGGATGGCGGAGGCAATGATATCCGACTGGAAGGACACGGTGTTGCGCTCCTTCTCGGCCTGCGCGCGGAAAGCCCCCTCCACCAGC
>JAAZAQ010000236.1 GCA_012514225.1 Clostridiales bacterium
AGAGGTGCAGTTCGTCCACCTTCAGCGCCTTTTTCCGCAGTGCCAGGTAGCGGTCGAGGACCGGCAGCGCCCGCGCGGTCTCCTTCAGGAGGCCGTCGTATACGGAAACCGGAATCCGGTTGGGGGACAGGAAGGCCTCCCGCGCGGAGGGATAGGCGCGCAGCTTCGCCTGCAGCACGTCGTTCTTGACCGAGCCGATATACAGGGAGGACAGCGTGTTGGCGAAATCGCCGTAGGCCGTCATCATCCCCTGGAAGGCGGCCTTGCGCACCTTTCGGTCCGCGCTTCTGATGAGCGGGCCGTAGTTGGCGTGGGTCATCTGCGTTTCCCGCCCGTCCTCCCCCGGAACCCTGGGCAGCGGCAGGTCGACGGCGTTGAGCAGGCGGTAGGTCTTGCCCGCCGTGCCGAACACCTCGGAACACTGGGCGAGCAGCTCTTCCTGCGCCTGGGGGAGCACGTGGGGCTTCTCCCGCAGCAGGTCCCCGAAGAAAACGGAATACTGCGGGTGTCCGGCGTCACCGGCCAGCGCGCGCAGCCGCTCCTCGGGCAGGGTCAGCAGCTCCGGCCGCAGGAAGGCGGACGCCTCCCGGGCCTTCAGCAGCAGGGCGTCCGCCCGGGCCATCTGGGCTTTGTGGGCGTCGTTCCCGGCGTCCTGGTCCCGGAGCATGTGGGAATAGGTGTAGTATTCGCCCAGCAGCCGGTCGAGCTCGAAATAGGCCCGCACCGCCCCCAAGGGGTCGCGGGGGGCGGCGCCCCGCAGGGCGGCCAGCCGCTCCGCTGCCTTTGAGATTTCTTCCCCGCCCTTTTTTAAGGCGGCGGCGTCCCTGAAGATATGCCGCAGGTTCCAGCGGAACCGCGCGGGGATTTGCGCGCGGGTGAGCGGCGCTTCCATGTTTGTGCTCATTCGTCCATCTCCCGGCTGGCGTCGACGATGGGGTCGACGGGGGTGCCCAGGAACTCCTCGTCCATGTCCGCCACCAGGCCGGCGCCGGCGTTCTCGGGCTCCTTCCCGGGTTTGGCGGGCTCGCCCCGCTGTGGCTGGGGCGGGTTGACGCGCTGCACGTCCGATGCCGGGAAGGTTTTGATTTCAGAGCCTTCCCCGGCGCCCACGCGCACCTGGACGGTCTCCAGCAACGCGTTGAGCTGGGTGACCACGCCGCGGCCCTGGGGGGTGATGACCTCCTTGCCAAGTTTGGGCATGCGCTTCCTGGATTTCTCGTATTGCTCCTGCTCGTACTTCAGGCAGCACAGCAGCCGCCCGCAGACGCCGGAAATCTTCGTCGGGTTGAGCGACAGGCTCTGCTCCTTGGCCATGCGGATGGAGACGGGCTGGAACTCGTAGAGGAAGGTGGAGCAGCACAGCCCCCGGCCGCAGGAGCCGACGCCGCCGATTTTCTTGGCCTCGTCCCGCACCCCGATCTGCTTGAGCTCGATGCGCATCTTGAAGATGCCGGCCAGGTCCTTGACCAGGGCGCGGAAATCCACCCGGCCGCCGGAGGTGAAGCAGGCGGTCACCTTGCTGTTGTCCGGGGCGAACTCCACGTCCACCAGCTTCATGTCCAGCTTGTGGGCGGCGATGCGCTCCCGGCAGACGACAAAGGCGCGCCGCTCGCGCTCGCGCGCGCTTTCCAGCTGCTTGAGGTCTTCCGGGGTGGCCATCCGCGCCAGCTCCGGCAGGGGGTCGGGCAGCAGGTTTTCAGGCATTTCGTGGGCCGCCTCGCAGACCTCCGCCGGGCTCAGGACGCCCGCGAAGGGTACGATGACGGTGTCCCCGGGCAGGGGGGAGAAGGGGCCCGGGCGTACGTAATGGCGTTTTCCGGCACTTCTGAACCGGACGCCGATGACGGTTGGCATGTTCGTTTATTCCTCCGATATTGTCATCAGCAGGCGGTCCGCGACCGCCTGCCAGGAAACGTTGCTGGCACGGTATTGCCGCGCGGAAAGCACGGCTTCGAGAATCCTTTGGGCGCGCCGGGCTTCAGGCGCGCCGGGCGGCCCGCTGCCCGCCAGGCGCAGCGCGGCGCTCTCCGCGTAATCCAGCAGCAGGTCGGCGCTGTCCTTCATGTCGCGCAGCCGTTGGGACGCGGCGGGCAGGGCGCTTAAACCGACCATGGAAAAGAGGGCTTCGTCGGCCGCCTTGCGAACCGCGGGAAACCGGGCGTCCTGCCGGATTTGGCGCGCCTTGCCCGGGCTTCCGAAGGAGAGGGCCGCCAGCTCCAGCGCCTCCTCCCGTCCCAGGCCGTCCGCCAGGAGCAGGCGGGCGACCTCCTCCCTGGGCCAGGGGGACACCGCGGCGCGCTGGCAGCGGGAGCGGATGGTGGGCAGGACGGCGCTTTCCACCGCCGTCGTCAGCAGGAAGAAGGTGCCCCCGTCCGGCTCCTCGACGGCCTTGAGCAGCGCGTTTTGCGCGGCGGGCGTGTAGTTCTCGACGCCTTCCAGCAGGACGGCGCGCCGCCCGGCTTCGAAGGGGTGGGTGGCCAGGGAGGAGAGCAGGTCGCGCGCCTGCTCCACCTTCACGGTCTTCTGGCGCTCCGCCAGGCCCAGCACCAGCAGGTTCGGGTGGGTACGCCTCGCGGCCTTGACGCAGCCGGGGCACCGGCCGCAGGGCGCGTTTTCGCCCTCGCACAGCAGGGACGCGGCCAGCAGGCCCGCCAGCGTGCCCTTGCCCACGCCGAAAGGCCCCGTCAGCAGCAGGGCGTGCGGCGCCCGGCCGGCGGCGTACTGCGCCAGCAGGGCGGTATAATGGGGCGACAGGCGCCCGAAAACCTCAGCCTGCGCCTTCAGCGCGGTCCGTTCAGCCATTCAAGGGCGACCGGGCTTCAGATTTTGAGGAACTGGTCAACGCTCAGCACGAACACCGTCGCTCCGCCGACGGTGACCTCGATCGGGTAGGGGGCGTACATGCCGGTCGCGCCGCCCATGGTCACCGGGGAGGTCGCGATCTGTTTGCGGCTTTTGCACACTTTTTCAATGATGCCCATGCAGGCGTCGTAGCGGTCGTCCTCGACGCCGACGATCAGGGTGGTGTTGCCGGCGCGCAGGAAGCCGCCGGTCGTCGCCAGCTTGGTCACGCCGAACCCTTCTTCCATCAGCTCGCTGACGAGGTGCGCGGCGTCCTCGTCCTGCACAATGGCGATAATCAATTTCATGGACGGGCCTCCTTTGCTTTCGGGGAGTCTCGTTTTCCTTGGCGCCCCGATTATACAGAAACCCGCCGGCCTTGACAAGCAAGGCCGCGCTTGTACGAGCGCGGCCGCCTGTGATAAAATTGCGTCCGGGGCGTTCGCGCCCTTTGAAAGGAAGGGAAATGGCCAGAATCATCCTGGACGCGATGGGGGGCGACCACGCCCCGCGGGCCGCCTGCGAAGGCGCCGTCCTGGCCCTGCGCGAGGACCCCGGGCTCACCTTGCTGCTGATGGGCGACCTGGACGTCATCCGGCCAATGGTCGAGGGGGCGCAGGACGTTTCCGGCCGGCTGGAACTGCACAGCGCGAAGGAGCTCATCACCAACCACGAGTCCGCCGCGATGGCGGTCCGCCAGAAGAAGGACAGCGCGCTGGTCAAGGGCATGCTGATGGTCCGGGAAGGCGGCGCGGACGGGTTCGTTTCCGCCGGCTCCACCGGCGCGGTGCTGGTGGGCGGCATGCTGCGCCTGGGCCGCGTGCCCGGCATCGAGCGCCCCGCGCTGGCTCCCCTGATTCCTGGCGAGAAGGGGCAGTGGCTGCTCATCGACTGCGGCGCCAATATCGACTGCAAGCCGGAGTACCTGGCCCAGTTCGGCCTGATGGGCGACGCCTATATGAGGAAGGCGCTGGGCGTCCCCAAGCCGCGCGTCGGCCTGGTCAACAACGGGGCGGAGGAGGAGAAGGGCAGCCTGCTCTACGCCGCCGCCCACCAGCTGCTGAAAAAGGAGCCGATTCACTTCATCGGCAACGTCGAGGCCCGGGACATCCCCGCGGACAAGGCGGACGTCATCGTCTGCGACGGGTTTGACGGCAATATTATTCTCAAGTACACTGAGGGCGTCAGCGCGGCGATGATGGCCATCATCAAGCGGGAGCTGACGGCGGATTTGCGCAGCAAGATCGGCGCGTTGCTGGCGCGGCCCGCCTTCCGGCGCGTGAAGAAGCGCATGGACTATACCGAGGTCGGCGGCGCGCCGCTGCTGGGCGTGCGCGGCGCGGTCGTAAAGGCCCACGGCTCTAGCAACGCCAAGGCCTTTGCCAGCGCCTTGCGCCAGGCGGCGCGGATGGCCGACAGCGGCGTCGCCCAGGCGATTGAGGAAAGCATCGGACTACAAACCCTGTAAGGGAGGAAGCACATGGTACTCGAAACCGTCGTGAAACTGATCGCCGACCAATTGAAGGCCGACCCGGCAAAGGTGACCCGGGACGCCCGCCTGGTGGAGGACCTGGGCGCCGACAGCGCCAACGTCATGGTGCTGATCATGGACCTGGAAGACCACTTCAACATGCAAGTGGAAGACAGCGCCATCACCTCGCTCAAGACGGTCGGCGACGTCGTGGATTACATCCAGGCCCGCCAGGCTTGAACGAAGGGACGCCGGGGCTGCCGCACGAGAAGGCGGCAGCCGTTTTTCATGCGCGGGGCCGCCAGGGGCTGGAGGTCCGGCTTGGCCACGCGTTTTCGGACAAGGGGCTGCTCCAGCGCGCGCTGACCCATCCCTCCGTGCAGGGCGCGCCCAGCAACCAGCGCCTGGAGTTTCTGGGCGACGCCGTCTTGCAGCTGTGCGTCAGCCGCGCGCTGTACCTGCGCTCCGGGGAGGCGGAGGGCAAGCTGTCCTTCATGCGCCAGCGGCTGGTCCGGGAGGACGCGCTGGCGGAAGTGGCCCGGTCGCTGGGCCTGGGCGGCCTGCTGCGCCTGGCGCCGGGCTTCCGTCAGCAGGGCGGCGCCAACCAGGATTCCGTCCTGGCGGACGGCATGGAAGCGGTGCTGGGCGCCCTGTACCTGGACGGGGGTTTCGAGGCGGCCGAGCGGGCGGTGACGGCGCTGTGGGCGGACCGGATTTCGGCGGCCGACGCGGCGCTGGACCCCAAAGGCGCGCTGCAGGCGCTGGCCGCGGAGCGGCGGCTTGCGGAGCCCGCATACGCCCTGATCGGTGAAGAGGGGCCGCCGCACAGCCGCGTGTTCACCGCGGGCGTATCCATATCGGGGAAGGAGCTGGCGCGGGGCGAGGGGCGCACCATCCGCGCCGCGCAGCAACTGGCCGCTCAAAGGGCGCTGGACGCCCTGAACCGGGGGGAGACGGGGGAATGAAGCTGTCCCGCCTTGAAATCTACGGATTCAAGTCCTTTCCCCAGAAGACGGACATCCGCTTCGACGAGGGCATCACCGGCATCGTCGGGCCCAACGGCTCCGGCAAGAGCAACATTGCCGACGCTGTCCGCTGGGTGCTGGGCGAGCAGAGCGCGCGGGCGCTGCGCGGCGCCAGGATGGAAGACGTGATTTTCTCCGGCACCCAGAAGCGGCGGCTGATGCCCTACTGCGAGGTTTCCCTGGTGTTTGACAACCAGGACGGCAGGCTGCGCAGCGACCGGGCCGAGGTGATGGTCACCCGCCGCGCCTACCGGACCGGCGAGGGGGAATACTTCCTCAATCAGAAAAACTGCCGCCTCAAGGACATCGTCGAGCTGTTCCAGGATACGGGCGTGGGCAGGGAAGGCTATTCCATCATCGGGCAGGGGCATATCGACGTCATCCTTTCCGGCAAGGGCGAGGAGCGCCGCGCCGCCTTCGAGGAGGCGGCCGGCATCTCGGGCTTCCGCTCACGGAAGGAGGAGGCGGAGCGCAAGCTGGAGCGTGCGCAGGAGTACCTAAGCCGCGCCGGCGACCTGCTGGGCGAGCTGGGCAGCCGCCTGGAGCCGCTTCAGGCGCAGGCGGACGCCGCCCGCGCGTACCTGCGCCTGTCGGAGCAGCTCAGGTCGCTGGACGCGAATATCTTCCTGTCCCGCCACGGGCGCGTCAGCCGGCGGCTGGCGGGGCTGACGGAGAGCCTGCAGAGCCTTGCGGAGCAGGTCAGGGCGCACGAGGCGGACATCGCCCGGCTGCAGGAGGAGCGCAGGCGGGCGGAGGAGGAAATCACCGCCGCGGAAGCGCTGGAAGGCCGGGCCCAGGAGGAGCAGCGGCGGCAGGAGGACGCGCTCAACGGGCACCTGCTGCGCGCCCAGCGGGCGGACGACGCGCTGCTCGCCGCCCGGGAGGAGGCCCAGCGCAAGGAGGCGGAAGCCAGGGACGCGAAGCGGGAGGCCGAAGGCGTCCTGGCGGTTCTGGAGGCGGCCCGGGCGGAAGGCGAGCAGGGGAGCCAAATGGTTCGACAGGCCGACCGCCTGCTGAAGGAGGCGGAGGCGTCGGCCGGCGCTGCCCAGGGAATCAGGGAGGCGGCGGAGCAGGCGCTGGAGGAACACCGCGCCCTGGTGCTGAAAATCGCCAACAGCCGCAGCGACGCCCGGGAGAACCAGGCGCGCCGGCGGGCGATGCTGGAGCAGGCGGAAGGCCGGCTGGCGGAAATCCAGGGCGGCCTGGCGGCAATGGCAAGCGCGCTGGCGCTGCGGCAGGCCGAGGAGCGGGAGGCGGAAGAACGCCTGCAGAAGACCCGCGGGATTGCGGAGGCCCTGAAAACGGAGGCGAAACGCCTGGAGGACGAGGCCGGCCAGGCGCGGCGGCAGGCCCGGGAGGCGCAGGACGCGCACCACGCGGCGGAAAACGGCCTGCGGCAGGCGCAGGCGCGGCTCACGGCGCTGCGGGAAACCGCGTCCTCGCACGAGGGCTACGGCCAGCCCGTCCGCCAGGCGATGGCGCGGGCGAAGGGCAACCCCGCGGTGCACGGCACCGTGGCCGAGCTCATCCGCGTCCCCAGGGATATGGAAACGGCCATCGAGATGGCCCTGGGCGGCGCGCTGCAGCACATCGTGACCCGGGACGAGGAAACCGCCAAGGAACTGATCGACTACCTGCGGGAAAACCGCTTCGGGCGGGCCACCTTCCTGCCCGTCAGCGCGGTGCAGCCGCGCGCCCTGAATCCGCGGGAGCGGCAGGCGCTGTCCCATCCCGCCTGCCTGGGGGTGGCCAGCGAACTGGTGGATTGCGCGCCGGCGTTCTCGCGCGTCGTAGACTCCCTGCTGGGTCGCACGGCCGTGGTCCGCGACCTGGACAGCGGCATCGCCGTATCCCGTGCGGGCGGGCAGGCCTTCAACGTGGTGACCCTCCTGGGCGACGTGCTGCGCGCGGGCGGGGCGATGACGGGCGGCTCCGTCAGGGAGCGCGCGGTCAGCCTGCTGGGCCGGGAGCGGGAAATCGGGGAGCTGGCGGCGGCCGTGTCCGAAGGGGAGAAAACCCTTCTGGCCCTCCAGGCCGCCCAGGAGGAAGCCGCCGTCCGCTTTGAGGCGCTGGTCGCCCAATCCGCGCAGGCGAACCGAAACGCCCAGGAGGAGGAAATCGCCGTGGCGCGGGACGAGGAGTCCCTGAGCCGGTCGGGGGAGAACGCGCGGCAGGCGGCGGAACGCCTCGCGCAGGCGGAAGCCGCCCAAGGGCAGCTCCAGGACATGATGGCGGAACTGCGCGAGGACCTGGCCCAAGCGGACGCGGCCAGTGCGCAGCTCGACCAGGGCCATCAGCGGACCGAGGAGGAGGGCGAAGCCCTGCGCCTCGCGTTCCTGGAAGCCAGGCAGGGAGAGGAAGCGGCGCGGTCCGCGCTGGAGGAACGCCGCGAGGCGCGTACGCAGCTGGCCCACCGCCTGGACGTCTCCGCCCGCGACGCGGCTCGGCTGGAAAAAGAGCACCGGCAGCAGGCCGGGCGCGGGGAAAGGCTGGAGAAGGAGGCCGCCCGGCTGCGCGAGGGCATCGCGCGCGACGCGCTGGCGAGGGAGGGGCTGACGGCGCAGGAAGCCGCCCTCCGGGAAGCCGCGAAGGAAGCGGCGGGAAAGGCGCAGGACGCCCAGGAGCGCCGGCGCGCCCTGGCCCAGCGCCAGAAGCAAGCGATGGATTTGTCCGAGCAGGCCCACGCGCGGCACGCCGAGGACGCCCAGCGGCTGCACAAGGGCGAATTGAGCGCGGCCAGGCTGGAGGAGGAGCTGCAGGCCATGGCCGCCCAGCTGTGGAACAACCACGAGCTGACCTACGCGCTGGCGGAGGAGCTGCGGGCGAAGGAAGGCTTCGAGCTGCCCCGCGGCGAGCGGGAGGCGGCTGAAATCCGCAAGGAAATCCGGGAGATGGGCGCCATCAACGTCCACGCCCTGGAGGAATACGCGGCGACCCGGACGCGCTATGACGACCTGTCCGCCCAGCGCGGGGACGCGGAAAAGGCGCGGGAGGACCTGCTGGCGCTCATCAGGAAACTCAAGGGGCAGATGGAAAGGCAGTTCGCCCGGGAGCTGGAGCTGTTGAACCAGCACTTCAAGGAGACCTTCCGGCGCCTCTTTTCCGGCGGCCAGGCCAGCCTGGAGCTGTCCGACCCTGACAACCCCCTGGACTGCGACGTGAACATCAAGGCGCAGCCACCGGGCAAGAAGCTGCAGCTGCTGTCGCTGCTCTCGGGCGGGGAGCGCGCGCTGACGGCCATCGCCATCCTCTTCGCGATGCTCCGGCTCAAGCCGACGCCTTTCTGCGTGCTGGACGAAATCGAGGCGGCGCTGGACGACGCCAACATCAGCAGCTTCGCGGACTTCCTGTCGGAGTTCGCCCGGGACACCCAGTTTATCGTGATTACCCACCGCAAGGGCACCATGGAGCGCTGCGACGCGCTCTACGGCGTCACCATGCGGGAAAAAGGCGTGTCGGACATGATTTCCGTCAGCCTGCAGGAATACCCGGCGTAAAGGAGGACGGCATGGCGGGATTTTTCGCCCGGCTCAAGGAGGGGCTGACGAAGACGAGGGGGCAGCTGACCCGGCGCATCGACGAGCTGACCCGGCATACGGAAGCGGTGGACGAGGATTTCTTCGAGGGGCTGACCGACATCCTCCTGCTGTCTGACGCCGGCGTCCAGGCGACGGAGGAAATCATCGGGGAGCTCCGCGCCGCCGTTTCCAAAGAGCGTATCCGGGAGCCGCAGGCGGCGCGGGAACGGCTCAAGCGCATCATGGTCCAGGAGATGGACGTGCCGCGGCCGCCGCTGAAGTGGCCGATGGTAATGCTGGTGGTGGGCGTCAACGGCGTGGGCAAGACGACGACCGTGGGGAAGCTGGCGCTGCGCTTCCGGGAATCCGGGCGCAGCGTGATGATGGCGGCCGCCGATACCTTCCGCGCGGCGGCGGACGACCAGCTGCAGGTATGGGCGCAGCGCGCGGACGTGCCGCTGGTCCGCCAGCAGCACGGCGCCGACCCGGCCGCGGTGGTGTTCGACGCCATCCAGTCCGCGAAGGCGCGGGGCACTGACCTGCTCATCGTGGACACCGCCGGGCGGCTGCACAACAAGAAGAACCTGATGGACGAGCTGGGCAAAATCCGCCGCGTCATCGCGCGGGAATACCCGGAGGCCGAGGTGCGCAGCATGCTGGTGCTGGACGCGACGACCGGCCAGAACGGCATCAGCCAGGCCAAGGTGTTCAAGGAAGTCGCCGACATCAACGGCATCATCCTGACCAAGCTGGACGGAACCGCCAAGGGCGGCGTCGCGCTGGCCGTCCGGCGCGAGGTGGGCGTCCCGGTCTGGTACATCGGCGTGGGCGAGGGCATTGACGACCTGCAGGCCTTCGACGCCGCGGAGTTCGTGGAAGCGCTGTTCTGACGGCCGCCGGATTTCGCGCCCGTCAAATAGCCGCCCGGTTCATCGGGCGGCTTTGGCTTATCGTGTCGCGTCAGGGCTTACGAGCCGGAAGGGTAGTTGCCCTCGAAGAGGATGCGCTGGGTCGCCTGGCCGGCCTTGCCGTCCACCGTCAGCCCCTTGGCGCGCTGGAAAGCCTTGACCGCGTCGGTCGTGCCGAAGCCGAAGAGCCCGTCGACAGCCAGGTCGAAGTAGCCCTGGTTTTTCAGCGCCTGCTGCAGCGCGCGCACCAGGGCGCCGCTGTGGCCTTCCTCCAGCGTGACGTACTGGCCGTAGGGGTTGGGGGTGACGTTGACGTAGTTGGGAATCCGGGTGGGGACCGGGGTCTGCCCGGGCCGGGGCGTCACCGTGCCTCCCCTGTTGGCGTCCCGGTCGAACAGCCGGTCGAAGGTCTCCGAGCCCACCTTGCCGTCGGGCGAGAGGCGGTTCGCCTGCTGGAAGGCCTTGACCGCCGCTTCCGTTGAGGCGCCGAAGTCGCCGTCGACGCCGCCGGCATAGAAGCGCAGTTCCTTCAGCCGGCTTTGCACCAGGCGGACGGCGGGCGAGTCCATCGTGCCCCGCTGCAGCGAGGTGCCGATGATGCCCTGGGGCGTGGAGGTGCCGCGGGCGGAGGAGGAGTAGAGCTTCTCCAGCGTCAGTTTGCCCGCGATGCCGTCAGCGTAGGAGGTGTTGCGCTGCTGGAAGGCGTAAACCGCCGCGGTGGTGGCGTTGTCGAACCGCCCGGTGGGCGAGCCCAGCAGGTAGCCCAGGGAAATCAGCCGCTCCTGCATGCGGCGCACATCCGCGCCGGAGGAGCCGCTTTGAAGGAACACGTTGGTGTTGACGCGGGGGGTGGCCGTCGCCCGCGGGGTGGGCGTCGCCGTGGGCCGCGGGGGCAGGGCGGAGGAGGAGTTGAGCTTGTTGAGCGTCTGCGTGCCGACGACGCCGTCGGGGGCCAGGCCGTTGCGTGCCTGGAAGGCCTTGACGGCCGCCTCGGTCGCCTGGCCGAAGTCGCCGTCGACCGTGCCGATGTTATAGCGAAGCGCCTTGAGCCGCTGCTGCACACTGCGCACCTCCGGCCCGCTGGAGCCCAGCTTGAGCAGGAAGGGCGTGGGGGCGGGGCTCATGGAGGGGTTCGGGGTGCTGGACTGGACCAGGATGCCGCCCCAGCCGCTGACGGTGGGTGTGGCGAAAGGCTGCGGGCTGGTGATGATGCTGCCCCAGCCGCCGGGGGACGGCTCGATGATCAGGGAACTGGGGCTGGGCAGGTTGATGACCGCGCCGAGGGTCGCCGTGGGCGTCGGGGACTGCTGCACGGTGTCCGGCCTGCGGGTCGGGAAGGGCACGTCGTTCCCCTGGCCGCCCTGGATGCCCCCGGTGTTGTCGGGGGTCGCCGTGCAGCCGGCCAGCACCGCGGCGACCAGCAGGAGCGCCGCCGCCAGGAGCCAACTTTTCGCGTGTTTGCGCATCATTCCATCCCATCCTTGCGCCGGCTGTCCGCCGGCCGTCCTCGCCCGGGCGCCCGCCCGGATTCCAACCATCCAACGCTTGCGTCCCGGCGTTTCTTGCGTGTTCTGCCAAAACACCGTATTCCGCATAGTTTTCCGCCTCGATTCTACCACAGGGCGCCGCAACAGGCAAACATTTTTTAAAGAATGCTTCATAAAATTGACATAAGTTCCGCCCTCTGCTACAATCCGCGCGGATTTTCCAAAGGAGAACGCGGATGGGAACGTGGGAGCTGCTCGCGCTGTCTGCCGGGCTGGCGATGGACGCCTTCGCGGTCGCGCTGTGCAAGGGCGCGTGCATGGGGGACAGCAGGGAGCGGGGCGAGAGCCTTGCCATCGCCGCGTCCTTCGGCTTCTTCCAGGCGCTGATGCCGCTGTTGGGCTACCTGCTGGGCAGCGCCTTTTCCCGGTATATCCACGCCTTCGACCACTACGTCGCCTTCGGCCTGCTGGCCTTCATCGGCGCCAGGCTCATCCTCGAATCCCGCAGGAGCCAAGGGGAGGAGCTGGTCTGCAAGCCGCTGCGCTTCCTGGAGCTGATGGCGCTGAGCGTCGCCACCAGCATCGACGCGCTGGCCGCCGGCATCGCCTTTGCGATGCTGGAAACCGACATTTGGCGCGCCGTGGGCGTCATCGGCGCCGTCACCTTCGCCCTGTCCTACCTGGCGGTCCTGGCCGGCCGGCGCTTCGGCGCGCGGTTACAGGCCAAGGCCCAGCTGCTGGGCGGCGCCGCGCTGATCCTCATCGGGCTCAAGGTGCTGGTGGAGCACCTGTCCGCCTGAATTCAGCGCTCCAGCGCGTCGCGCAGGTAGCCCGCCAGGATTTCCACGATGCGCGCGTCCTTGCCGCCCCGGGTCACGATGACGTCGGCCTTGGTGATGTAGTTGCGGATATATTTGTCATACATGGGCTTGACCGTTTGCAGGTACTGGTCGGTGATGCTGCCGATGCTGCGCCCCCGCTCCGCGTAGTCGCGGTTGATGCGCCGCAGCAGGCAGATATCCGGCTCCACGTTGATGTACAGTTTCAGGAACATCAGGTCGCAGATGCGGTCGTCGTAAAAGGCGTGGATGCCCTCCAGCACCAGCACGTCCGCGGGCTGCACCCATTCCGCCTTGTCGTCGCGGGCGTAGCGCTCGAAATCGTAGGCCTTCCGGGTGACCGGGCGGCCGGACAGCAGCGTTTGCACGTCCTTGAGCAGCAGGCCGTGGTCAAACACGCCCGGCTCGTCGAAGTTGATTTTCCGCCGCTCGGCAAGGCTCAGCTCCGGGTAATCCAGGTAGTAGGCGTCCTGCTTGAGGACGGCGCTGGACGCGCCGACGGCCTTGACCAGTTCTTCCGCCAGCGTGGTCTTGCCCGAGCCGCTGGGCCCGCAGATGCCGATGAGAATCATGGCCACCTCCCGATACTCCAGGTGAAAATTATCCCAACGCGCCCCGCTTGTCAACCGGCAGCCTTGACGTGACGGCGTGCGGCGGATATACTCAAATGCAAGTGAATACGCTTATCAAGAGCGGCAGAGGGAACTGGCCCGACGAAGCCCGGCAGCCTGCGGAAGCAAGGTGCCCCATCCAGCGGCGAAAGCCGGAAGATAAGCCTGCATGAAGCGCTTGTCACCAGGCGCTTCTTTTTCGGGAGGAAGGGAGAGACAATGGACAGACTGTACACCGCGGAGAGCGTGACCGCGGGGCACCCGGACAAGATGTGCGACCAGATTTCCGACGCGGTGCTGGACGCGATTCTCAGGGAGGACCCGATGGCCCGCGTCGCCTGCGAGACCTGCGCGACGACGGGGCTGGTTTTGGTGATGGGCGAGATTTCCACCACCACCTACGTGCCCATCCAGGACGTCGCGCGGCAGGTGGTGCTGGACATCGGGTACAACCGCGCCAAATTCGGCTTCGACGGCCATACCTGCGCCGTGCTGACCGCTTTCAACGAGCAGTCCGGGGACATCGCGGGGGGCGTCGACCACGCCCTGGAAGGCCGGGCGGAAGGCCGGCGGCAGACGGGCGCGGGGGACCAGGGGATGATGTTCGGCTACGCGACGGACGAGACCCCGGAGCGCCTGCCCATGCCCATCGCCCTGGCCCACCGCCTGGCGCGGCGGATGGACGAGGTGCGCCGCTCCCGCCGGCTGCCCTGGATGCGACCGGACGGCAAAAGCCAGGTGAGCATCGCCTACCGGGACGGGAAGCCCCTTTCCGTGCGCAACGTCGTCATCTCCGTGCACCACGACGAGTTGGTGACCCAGAAGGAAATCCGGGAGGCGATGATGGAGGAGGTCGTCCGGGCGGTCATCCCCGGCCACCTGCTCACGGAAGACACAGAATACCTGGTCAACCCGTCCGGCCGCTTCGTCATCGGCGGGCCGGCGGGGGACAGCGGGCTGACGGGCCGCAAGATCATCGTGGACGCCTACGGCGGGTTTGTCCCGCACGGCGGCGGGTGTTTCTCCGGCAAGGACCCCACCAAGGTGGACCGTTCCGGCGCCTACATGGCCCGCTACGCCGCCCTGAACGTGCTGGAGGCGGGCCTGGCGAAGCGCTGCCAGGTTTCCCTGGCCTACGCCATCGGCCGCGCCCACCCGGTCAGCTTCGACGTGGACACCTTCGGCACCGGGGCCGTCCCGGACGAGCGGATCGCGGAGGCGCTGACCGCGGTCTTGGACTTCAGCCCGGACGGCATCATCGGGGAGCTGGACCTGCGCCGCCCGATTTACCGGCAGACCGCCGCCTACGGCCATTTCGGCCGGACTGACCTGGAGCTGCCCTGGGAGAACCCCTGCCGCGCTGCGGAGGTTAAAAAGGCGGCGCGCGGGTAATCGCGCGGCTTTCTCGCCATAAAGACGAAGCGCCCGGAATCCGCGGATTCCGGGCGCGTTCCTCTTGACCCAGTCGACTGATTTGATTCAGCCGCCCAGGTAGGCCCTCCGGACGTCCTCGTCCTCCATCAGCTCCCGCCCCAGGCCGGACTTGACCACGCGCCCAGTCTCCAGCACGTAGGCGCGGTGGGCGATGGACAGCGCCATCTGGGCGTTCTGCTCCACCAGCAGGATGGTGGTGCCCTCCTGGTTGACCTGGCGGATGATGCCGAAAATCTCCTGCACCAGCAGGGGGGAGAGCCCCATGGAGGGTTCGTCCATCATCAGCAGGCGGGGGCGGCCCATCATCGCGCGCCCCATGGCCAGCATCTGCTGCTCGCCGCCGGAGAGGGTGCCGGCCAGCTGCCTGCGCCGCTCCTTCAACCGGGGGAAGTGGGAGAAGACGGACTCCATGTCCTCCGCAACCTGGGCGGCGTCCCGGCGCGTGAAGGCGCCCATCTCCAGGTTTTCCTGCACCGTCATGCGGGAGAAGACGCGGCGGCCTTCCGGCACCTGGGCCAGGCCCATGGCGGAGAGGCGGTAGGCGGGGGTTTTGCGGATGGAGGCGCCCTCGAAGAGGATGTCGCCGGAGGAAATGGGCACCAGGCCCGAGATGGCGTTTAAGATGGAGCTCTTCCCGGCGCCGTTGGCGCCGATGAGGGAGACGATTTCGCCCGGGGACACCTCGAAGGAGATGTCCCGCAGCGTATGGATGGCGCCGTAAAACAGGTTGATGTCCTGCACCTTAAGCATCGTCGGCCTCCTTCTGGGCCAGCTCGGCCTGTTCCTGCCCCAGGTAGGCGGCGACGACCTCCGGGTTGCTGCGGATTTCCTCCGGGCTGCCGTGCGCGATGACGCATCCGTAGTTGAGCACGTAAATCCGCTCGCAGATGCCCATGACCAGCCGCATGTCGTGCTCGATGAGCAGCACCGCGACGGAGAACTGGCTGCGGATGGTCTTGATGGTCTGCATCAGCTCGGACGTCTCGCTGGGGTTCATGCCGGCCGCCGGCTCGTCCAGCAGCAACACCTTGGGATTGGACGCCAGGGCGCGGCAGATTTCCAGCTTGCGCTGCTGGCCGTAGGGGAGGGAGCCCGCGTTGACGTCCGCCAGGTCCTCCATCCCGAATACGCGCAGCAGCTCGCGCGCGCGCACGTCGATGCCGCGCTCCTCCGACAGGCAGCGGGAGTTGCGGATGATGGCGCTGAAGGTGGAGTAGCGCATGCGGGAGTGGAAGGCGACCTTGATGTTGTCCAGCGCGCTCATGGAGCGGAAGAGCCGGATGTTCTGGAAAGTGCGGGCGATGCCGTCCATGGTGATCTGGTGGGTCATCCGCCCCTGCACCGGCTTGCCCATCAGGACGACCTGGCCTTCCGTGGGCGCGTAGACGCCGGTCAGGAGATTGAACACGGTGGTCTTGCCGGCGCCGTTGGGCCCGATAAGGCCGACGATTTCGTTGTCCATCAGCTGGATGCTGATGTTTTCCGCCGCCTTCAGGCCGCCGAAGGCGATGCCCAGCTTGTGCGTCTCCAGCACCGGCTTGTTTTCCCAGACGTCATACCGGGGCTGGAAGGGCATGCGCGTCTGCGCCTGCTTTTGCTTGAAAACCCGGCGGAAGAAGGCCTCCATGCGCTCCCAGGCGCCAAGCATGGAGAACTCTTTGGTGCCCAGCAGCCCCTTGGGGCGGAAAAGCATCATCAGGATGAGCAGCAGCGAATAAATAATCAGCCGGTATTCGGCCAGGCCGCGCAGGATTTCGGGCAAGGCGACCAGCACGACGGAGGAGACCACGGAGCCGGTGATGGAGCCCATGCCGCCCAGCACCACCATGACCAGGTACTCGATGGACTTGTTGAAGCCGAACATCTTGGCGTTGAGGATGCTGGTCTGGTGGGCGAATAGTCCGCCGGCGATGCCCGCGTAGAACGAGGCGATCGTAAAGGCCAGCAGCTTGTAGCGGGTGGTGGGGATGCCGGTGGCCTCCGCCGCGATGGCGTTCTCACGGATGGAGATGATGGCGCGGCCGTGGCGGGAGCGGCCGAGGGTGAAGATGCTGGCGATGATGAGCGCGGTGATGAAAAACACGAAGGTGAACTGGATGGCGGAGGACAGGGCGCGGTCCTCCGAAAAGGCGCGGGACATGCGCGCGATGCGCGTGAGCCCGGCGGCGCCGCCGGTGACGGACAGGTTTTCGATGATGACGCGAATGATTTCGCCGAAGCCCAGGGTGATGATGGCCAGGTAGTCCCCCTGCAGCCGGAGGGCGGGGATGCCGATGAGCATGCCGAACAGCGCCGCGACAAGGCCGCCCAGCAGCAGGGAGATGGGCAGCGACAGCCCGAAGCCCATCGCGACGGACTTGGTGAAGATGGCCGACACGTAGGCGCCGATGGCCATGAACCCGGCGTGGCCCAGGGCCAGCTGGCCCAGCAGGCCGGTGGTGACGTTGAGGCTGGCCGTCATGATGACGGTGATGAGGACGGTGATGAGGATGTTGGACAGGTAGTTGTTCATCGTCCCGGTCAGGATGAGGGCGGTGACCACCGTGTAGAACAGAAAGATGGCCAGGAGGTTGAGGACGACGGCCTTGGTTTTCTTGTTCATTCGCCCACCTCAGACCTTTTCCCGCGACAGGCTGCCGATGAGCCCGGTGGGCTTGACCAGCAGCACCACGATGAGGATGCCGTAGACCACGGCGTCGGACATCTGGGTGGAGATGTAGGCCTTGGTCAGGCTTTCGGCGACCCCCATCACGAAGCCGCCCAGCATGGCGCCGGGGATGATGCCGATGCCGCCCAGCACCGCGGCGATGAAGGCCTTCAGGCCCGGGAGGGACCCCATGGTGGGGGAGACCGCCGGGTAGGCCATGACGTAGAGGAAGGCGCCGATGCCCGCCAGCGCGCAGCCGATGGCGAAGGTCAGGGTGATGGTGGTGTTGACGTTGATGCCCATCAGCTGGGCGGTGTTGTAGTCCTCGCTGGCCGCGCGCATGGCCTTGCCGGCCTTGCTGGCCTTGACGAAGACCTGCAGGATGACCATCAGCAGGGCGGAGACCGCCACCGTCAGCACCGTGATGAAGCTGACCTGCAGGCCCAGGAAGCGGAGGGGGGGCACCTGCAGCAGCGTGGGGAAGGGGCGGGACTGCGCGCCGAAAATCAAAAGGGCGGCGTTTTGCAGCAGCATGCTCACCCCGATGGCCGTGATGAGGGAGGAGATGCGCGGCGAGGAGCGGAGGGGCTTGTAGGCAATCCGCTCGATGACCACGCCGAAGAGCACGCACATCAGGATGGCCGCCAGCAGCGCCGCGGGGGCCGGCCAGTTGAGGCTGACCA
>JAAZAQ010000237.1 GCA_012514225.1 Clostridiales bacterium
TGGCTGGTGACCAACGCCTTCCTGCGCGCGGAGTCCTTCCGGCGCATGGAGGAGGAACTGCTATCGGCGGCGCGGCGCGCCGGCGTCCGGCTCAAGCCGGTGAAGAACGACGCCTTTGTCGGGCCCGCAAGCCTCGGCGACCCGCCAGCCTGCGCGCTGTTCTTTGACAAGGACGTCCGCCTGGCACAGCGCATGGAAGCCGCCGGGGTCCGCCTGTTCAATTCCTCCCGCGCGATTGCCGCCTGCGATGACAAGACCGCCACCACGCTGTTATTGGAGCGGGCGGGCCTCCCGCAGCCGGAAACGCTTCTGTGCCCCAAAAGCTACGAGGGCGTCGGCTACGGCGGGATGGATTTCCTCAACGAGGTCGCCGGCAGGCTGGGCTTCCCGCTGGTCGTCAAGGAGGGGCAGGGCTCCTTCGGCCGCCAGGTTTATCTGGCGGAATCCATGGAACAGCTGCGGGGCATCATTGAAAACGCCGGCGACAAGCCCTTGCTGTTCCAGCGCTTTGTCCGCGAGACCGCGGGGCGGGACCTGAGAATCTACGTCGTGGGCAGGCGCGCGGTCGCCTCCATGGAGCGGGTGAACCGCAGCGGGGATTTCCGGGCGAACCTGGAACACGGCGGGGTCGCCATCGCATACCGCCCCTCCCCGGAGGAGGCGGCGCTCGCTGTCGCGGCCTGTCTGGCCTGCGGGGCGGATTTCGCCGGGGTGGACCTGCTGCCCTCAAAAGCGGGGCCTCTTGTATGCGAGGTCAACTCCAACGCGCATTTCCTGGGCCTCATGCAGGCCACCGGCGTCAACCCGGCCGACGACATCGTCCGGCTGCTGAAGGTACGCCCGTGAAAGGCCTGTGGCTGGTCTACGAGCCCGGGGAAGTGGCGCGCAACCGCTTCTTTATCGACCGCTGGGAGGACGCGGCCCGAGCCCGGGGCGTTCCCCTTTGGCTGGTGACCGCGGACCGGCTGCAAACCGGCATCGAAGACGGCGCGCCTGTCATCCGGCACCTGGACGGGCATCCCCTGCCGGACGCCTGCGTGATGCGCCTGAACCGCCCGCTACTGACGGAGCAATTCGAGCGCCTGGGCGTACCCGCGTTCAACGGTTCCCGCGTCGCCCGCGTCTGCAACGACAAGCGGCTGACGCACCTGACGCTGTCCGGCCTTGCGCCGATGATGGATACCGTGTTTTTGCAGGGGGACGAAACGGATTCCCCCTTCCCCTACCCGGTCGTCGTCAAATCCGCCCACGGCTCCGGCGGCCGGCAGGTGTACCGCGCGGACGACGGCCCCTCCTTCCGCGCAGCCCTGGCTGCCATCCGACCGGACGGGGCGCTGGCGCAGCCGATGTCGGACACGCCGGGGAAGGACGTGCGCGCCTATGTGCTGGGAAAGGAAATCGTCCGCGTGATGATGCGCCGCTCTGACCATGATTTCCGCAGCAACCTCAACCAAGGCGGGGACGCGGTCCCCTGGACGCTGCGCGCCGCGGAGGAGAAGTGGGTGCGCGACATCGCCGGGGCCTTCGATTTTGGCCTGGCGGGCGTCGATTTTATCCTGCACCGGGGGCAGCTGCTGTTCAACGAGGTGGAGGACGCGGTGGGCACGCGGATGCTGTACGCCTCCGGGTACGACGTCGTACCCGACTACCTCGCGCTGATTCTCAAGCGACTGGAAAAAAGATAAGGCGCAGCCTGGCCCCGCGCCCTCCCGGCTTGATTCAACCGCCCCGCTGGATTATACTTTGCATGGGTTTTCACAGGGGGGACGCACATGGAAATCGACCTTCACGGCATGAACCTTTTCCAGGCGCGCAACGCCGTCGCCTCGGCGCTGCGGCGCGCGACCGCGGCGGACTACCGTCTGCGCGTCGTCCACGGGCACCGGCAGGGAAGCGCCATCCGGGACATGGTCCGGTCCGAGTTCCTCCGCCACCCCTTGGTCAAAAGGGAAGAACCCAGCCCCAACCCCGGCGTGACCATCTTGGTTCTCCGGGAGTATTGAACGAAGGAGCCCGAATGCCCAAAACCTCATCCAGGCCGCCCGTCCGCAGCGCCCGCCGCAGGGAGCCGCGCCTGGGCCTGCTGGTTTTCTGCCTGGCGCTCATCGCGCTGGTGCTGCTCGTGTCCCCGACGGAGCGCACGAGGAAAGCCCTGAACGTCAGCGCGGACGGCACCGTGACCGGCGCGTACGAGGGGCTGCGCATCAGCGAAATCATGTCGGACAACGTGTCCGCCTACCCGGACGAGAACGGCAACTTCCCCGACTGGGTCGAGCTGGTCAACGCCTCCGACCATCCCATTCCCCTGGAGGGGCTGACGCTCTCCAACCGCCCGGACCGCGCGCGGTTTATTTTCCCCGCCGACACGCTGCAGCCCGGCGGGCGGGTCGTCGTTTATTGTGACAACACCAACCAGAACCAGGCCGGGCTGCCCTACCACGCCAAGTTCAAGCTCTCCAGCATCACCTGCTCCGTATACCTGTTTGACACCCAGGGCTACGTGCTGGACAAGGTGGAAAACGTCCCCACGCTCAACGCCGACGAGACCTACGCGCTGCAGGAAGACGGCACGTACCTGAAAAGCGGGCTGTTCACCCCCGGCTATCCCAACACCCAGGCAGGCTACGACGCCTACATGGCCAGCTACGTCATCGCCTCGGGCCAATTGGTCATCAACGAAATCTGCCCCGCCCCCCGCAGCGGCCTCAGGGATGAAGACGGCGAGATGAGCGACTGGCTGGAACTGAAAAACAACACCGACCAGCCCATCGACCTGAGCCCCCTGGCGCTGTCCGACAACGAGCAGCGGCCGATGAAGTGGGTCTTCCCGGAAGGGGCCTACATCGCCCCCAACGGCTATTACCTGGTGTTTTGCTCCGGCAAGGACAGGGACAATACCGGCGGATACCCGCACGCCAATTTCTCCCTGGCGGCGGAGGGGGAGACGGTGGTGCTGTCCACCCGCCTGGGCCAGCTGCTGGACCGGGTCAGCTACGAGAACATGCCGGCGGACCACAGCTTTGGCCGGGACGAGACCAGCGGCGAATGGACCATCTTCACCATCCCCACCCCCGGCGCGCCAAATAACGCGGCGGGCTTCAAAATGGCGGAGCAGTACCTCCGCGCGAGCAACCCCACCGGCATATACATCACCGAGGTGATGAGCAGCAACGACTCCGTCGCCGCCGCCGCAGGTTACCCGGTCAGCGACTGGGCGGAAATCTACAACAGCTCCGGCCAGGTGCAGGACATCAGCCGCTGGGGCCTTTCCGACTCCATCACCTGGCCCCGGAAATGGCAATTCCCCCAGGGAACCGCCATCTGGCCGGGCGAATACAAGATTATCCTGCTGAACAAGAGCAAAACCGCCGGCAGCGATGCCTCTGCGCTTCAGGCCAGCTACGCCATCAAGCGCGCGGGCGGCGAGGTCGTCACGCTGTCCACCCCGGACGGGCGCATCCTGGACCGCGTCATCACCCCGGAAATCCCGACGGACATCTCCTTTGGCCGGGTCGAGGGGCAGGAGGACTATTATTTTTTTGAAGTGCCGACGCCCGGGGCCGCCAACGGCCCGGGGTTCGCGGGCTTCGCGCAGACGCCCGCCTTTTCGGTCCTGGGGGGCCTGTACCAGCAGGACGTCGAGGTCTCGATTTCCGTGCCGGAAGGAACCCAGGTGCGCTACACCCTGGACGGCTCCATCCCGACGGTTTCGAACGGCCAGGACTACGCACAGCCCCTGACCATCCGGGACACGGCGGTGCTGCGCGCCCGCGCCTTCCAAAGCGGCCTGCAGCCCTCCAGCGTCATCACGGCCACATACGTCATGAAAACCTACTTCTCCCTGCCCGTCGTGTGCCTGACCACGGACCCGGACGAGCTGTGGAACCAACAAACCGGAATCCTGGCGGCGGGCGAGGGCGTCGACCTGCTGAAGTATGAAAAAATCCCCTTTGAGAACCCGGAGCCGACCTACCGGATTCACGGCAAGGTCCAGCGGCCCGGCTACGGGGAAATGTTCGACTCGTCAACCGGCCAGATGGTCTTCAGCCAGGGCGTCACCTTCGGCCTCATCGGGCAGTACTCCCTGGACATGCCGCAGAAGTCCTTCAAGGTGACCGCGCGCGCGCGCTTTGGCAGCAAATACTTCAACGCCCCGCTGTTTGAGGACCGTCCGTACGACCAGTACAAGTCCTTCGTCCTGCGCGTCAGCGGCAACGACGCGGTCTGGACCCGGATGGCGGACGGCGTGCAGTCCCGCCTGGTGGACCAGGTGGACACCGACGTCATCCACCAGGCCTGGAAGCCCGTCATCGTGTACCTCAA
>JAAZAQ010000238.1 GCA_012514225.1 Clostridiales bacterium
GCGAGTACGCGCACACCTCCACCGGGATGCCCGCCTTCACCGCAATCTGCCGCCCGATGCCCTGGCCCAGGCCCGCCGACAGGATGTTGCCGCAAATCAGCTCGTCCACCTTCTCCGGCGGAACCTTCGCGTCCTTCAGCGCCGCCTTCACCACCTCGGCGCCCGCGTCGGCAATCTTCGCCCCGCCCAGCGCGCCCATGAAAGAGCCGATGGCGCTGCGCCGCGCCCCTACGATGTACACCTTGCCGCCCATCCCGTTTCCTCCTTTACAAACCAACGCACACGCGAGAAGAATGTGCCGCTGCCGCCGGTTTGATTGATGTTAATTCACTCATACGCTGAAACTGCCGGATTGTCAAGCTAAAATATACAAATCTTACAGTTCGCCCGGGTATATTTTTTTCGGAATCCGGCGATGCGGAAACGAGGTGGCGGCAGCGACCGTATCCTGCTTGCCAAGGTAGGTCAGAAATGGTATATTCTTCTGAGCGCGCTTCATGGTGAAGCGCCGCATCATCAGGAGGACGAACATGAGTTACCAGGCGGAAAAAATCAGCGGAAACCAGGCCAGGATTGATTTTATCGTGACGCCGGAGGCCTTTGAGGGGGCGATGCAGCAAGCCTACCTGAAGAACCGCGGGCGCATCAACGTGCCGGGATTCAGGAAAGGCAAGGCGCCGCGCAAACTGATTGAGACCATGTACGGCGAGTCGGTGTTCTACGACGACGCCTTCGACCAGCTGTTCCCGGACCTGTACGACGAGGCGGTCGAAAAGGAAGACCTCTTCCCCGTGGACCAGCCGGACGTCAAGGTGGAGCAGATCGGCAGCGGCAAGGAGCTGAAGTTCAGCGCCACAGTCTATGTCAAGCCCGAGGTGGCCCTGGGCAAGTACATGGGGCTGAAGGGCACGCGCCACCTGCACCCGGTGCCGGAGGAGGAAATCGACCACCGCATCTCCCACGACGTCGAGAAAGTCACGGTTTCCGAAGAGGTGAAGGACCGCGCGCTTGAAGAGGGGGATACGGCGGATATCGACTTCGAGGGCTCCGTGGACGGCGTCCCCTTCGAGGGCGGCAAGGGCCAGGGGCACAAGCTGAAGCTGGGTTCCGGTTCCTTCATCCCCGGCTTTGAGGAGCAGGTCGCCGGAATGAAGGTGGGGGAGACCAAAACCATCACGGTCACCTTCCCCGCTGAATACCATGAGGAAAGCCTGGCCGGCAGGGAAGCGCAGTTCGAGGTCAAGGTCAACGCTGCGACCCACGAGGTCAAGCCGGCGCTGGACGACGACTTCGCCCAGGACGTCTCCGAGCACAAGACCTTCGCCGACTATCGCGCGGCTGTCGTCCGGGAATTGGAGGAGCACCGGGACCGCCAGGCGGAAAACCACCTGGAGGACAGCCTGGTGCAGCAGGCGGTCGACGCCGCGGACTGTGACATCCCCGAGGCCATGGTCAGAAGGCAGACCGACCGGCTGATGCAGAACATGGAAATGCAGATGCTCTACCAGGGCATCCGCCTGGAAGACTACCTGAAATACACCAACTCGACCCAGGAGGACCTGCGCGACCGCTTCCGCCAGGACGCGCTGACGGGCGTCAAAACCGAACTGGTGTTGGACGCCATCGCCAAGGCTGAGAACGTCGAGCCCACCCAGGAGGAAGTCGACGCGGAAATCGCCCGCCGCGCGCGTGAAATGGGCCGGGATGAAGGCAAATACCGCGAGGGGCTCAGCGAGCAGCAACTGGAGAACTATCGTGAGCTGGCCCGCACCCGCAAGACAATCGACCTGATCAAGGGCCACGCCGAGATTTCCGTGCACGAAGGCGAGCACGAAGAGGGAATCGACGCGCAGGAGGTCCTGGAAAAGGCGCTGGACGCGGTGGAAGAAAGCGAAGCGCCCAAAGCGAAAAAACCGGCTAAAAAAGCTGTGAAGAAAGACGCGGACAAGTCTGAGCCGGCCAAGAAGCCGGCCGCGAAGAAAAAGGAAATCAAGCCCAAGGAAGGCTGATTTGGAGGAAACATGGCAGAGTATCTGATTCCCTACGTAGTGGAGCGCGCCGGCAACGCCGAGCGTTCCTACGACATCTATTCCCGCCTGCTCAAGGACCGCATCGTGTTCCTGTCCGGCCCCGTCACCGACGGGCTGGCCAACACCGTGGTGGCCCAGCTGCTGTTCCTGGACATGGACAACCCCAACGCCGACATCAACCTGTACATCAACAGCCCGGGCGGCTCCGTGACCGCGGGGATGGCGATTTACGACACCATGCAGTACGTCAAGGCACCCGTGCGCACCGTGTGCATCGGCATGGCGGCCTCCATGGGGGCCTTCCTGCTCATGGCGGGGGAGAAGGGCAAGCGCATGGCGCTGCCCAACTCGGAGGTCATGATTCACCAGCCTTCCGGCGGCGCAGAAGGCCCCGCGACCGACGTGACCATCCGCGCGGAGTGGCTGCTGAAGACCAAGAAGAAAATGACCCGCATGATGGCTGAGATGACCGGGCAGCCGGAGGACAAAATCGCCGCCGACGTCGAGCGCGACTATTTCATGTCTGCCGGAGAAGCGAAGAAATACGGAATCATCGACGAAATCTACGAGCCGCGCAAGGCCGGGGAGCAGCATGGCAAAGGAAACAAGTGAC
>JAAZAQ010000027.1 GCA_012514225.1 Clostridiales bacterium
CGCAGCCTCGTCGATGTCCGCCAGAATCGCGTTGATTTGATCCTTCAGGGGGCTGCCCTTCTGCAAGCCGACCGACACGAGAATCGGCGGCGAGTTGAATCCCTGCCCCTCCTCAAAGGCGACATAGTTGAACTCCGGGTTGGACATCATCGCCGAAATCGCGCCGGGGCGCTCGCTGATATAGCCGTCAATCCGGCCTGCGGCCAGGGCCACGATCATGGCGGTGAAGGACTCCAGCGCGGTCTGTTTCTGCACGCCCGGAATCTCGTCGATGATGTCGTAATGCAAGGTGTTCAGCTGCCCCGTAATCCGGGCGCCGGTGAAGTCCGCCAGCGACTTGGCGCCGGCATAGGGCCCGTCCTTCATCACCACGATGACCAGATCGCTGACATAGTAGGGGTCGGTGAAGTCGATGGTCACCATGCGCTCTTCCGTCGGGCTCATGCCGGCGATAATCGCGTCGATCTTGCCGGAGGTCAGCGCCACCGGCAGGCCGTCCCACTCGGTTTTCACGATTTCCAGCTCCATCCCCAGGCCCTCGGCCACCTTGCGCGCGACCTGCACGTCGTAGCCGTCGGCGAATCCGCCCGCCGCGATGGGCACGGCAAACTCCGAAGCCTCCGTCTGCGTCCAGTTGAAGGGCGCGTAGTTGCACTCCATGCCCACCTTGAACGTCTCCGCCCCCGCCAGCGCGGTGAGCGCCAGCAGCGCCGCCAGGGTCAGCGCGAACAGTCTCCTCATGTTTCCGTCCTCCTTGACAAACGTTTCGGCGGCCGGAGCGCCTGCCCCCGCCGCCTTTCGCCGCCGGAAACGATAGCGCTCCACGGCCCTCGCCGTGACAGTCGCCGGCATCTTCTCCCGGCGCCCAACGCGCCCGCGCCGCCCGCGGACCCGTTTCGGTGGCTCCCCTTTCCCGCCGGGCTCACAGCCGCGCGTCGGCTCCCCCGGGGTACTCATGTACCCACTCCTCTATCCCAAAAGGAATATGAAGTTGCCTGAAGCATAGCAGACCCCGCCCGCCTGTCAAGGCGCGGGCGGGGAAATGGGAACGGAAGTACGGCGGGAGTACAATCGGGGCGGGAAGGGGGGGGGACGTTGGAGGGTTCCACCCTCCAAACCACCCGGCAAGGGACTTCGTCCCTTGACCCATCATTTTTCAATATCCAGAAAAGTCCCTGATTCTTCAGATATTCATCAATGGGGTCCGGGGAAGAATTCCCCGGTCAGGGGGTCCGGGGGATGAAATCCCCCGCCGGCCCCACCGTTTCCTCCGTACCCTCCCCGTCCCTTCGCCGGCGCCGCTTCGGCGCGGTCAGGCAGTGGCTGTCCTCCACCAGCAGCCGCAGCAGGCCGTCCGGCACGTCGGCGCGGAAGCCGACGGATATCCAGTGCTCCTTGTTCATGTGCCAGCCCGGGGTGATGCCCCGGTAGGCGCCGCGCAGGAGGGCGCCCTTGAGCGGCTCGCACTTGAGGTTGACGAAGGGCCCCTCGTCCCCCTCCATCAAAATGGCGAACCACCGCCGGTTGCCCTGGTGGCGCGCGACGGTGGTCACAAAATCCCCCTCGAAGGGCTGGTCGATGACGGCGCCCGGCATTTGGGCGCACAGGCGCAGGAAACTGTCCCGCGTCACGGCGGCCTCAGCGGCGCCCCTTGTCGTAGGGGATGCCCTCGGCCTTGGGCGCGCGGGATTTCTTGCTGGAGAGGATGAGCACGATCATCGTGACCACGTAGGGCAGCATCAGGTAGATATACTCGCTGGAGGCCACGCCCTTGAACTGCGGCAGGAAGGGCAGGGAGCCGGAGTAGGAGCCCAGGATTTTGAAGAAGGCGAACAGCAGGGAGGCCAGGAAGATGTTCAGCGGCTTCCAGTTGCCGAAAATCATCACCGCCAGGGCCAGGAAGCCGTAGCCCGCCACCGTGCTCTGGAAGCCCGAGCCGGCGGCCACGGTGAAGGCCAGGCCGCCGATGCCGCCCAGGAAGCCGGAGAAGACGACGCCGATGTAGCGCATCCGGTACACGTTGATGCCCACGGAGCCGGCCGCCTGGGGGTGCTCCCCGCAGGAGCGCAGGCGCAGGCCCAGCCGCGTGCGGTAGAGGATGAGGGCGCTGAGGAGCAGGAGGACCAGGGCGATGGGCGTGGTCAGGTAGAGGGACTTGAACACCAGCCGCACCAGGAAGGAGCCGGTGTCCGCGGCGCCCGCGGCCTGGGCGGTGATGCGCGTCCAGGTGGGGATGAAGATGGTGGTGTTGCCCTGCCCCTGGATGGACCAGGTGAGCACGACCGCAAAGGCGGGCGCCAGCATGTTCAGCGCGGTGCCGCCGATGGTCTGGTCGGCCTTCAGGTGGATGGAGGCGAAGGCCAGCAGCAGGGAGTACACCATTCCCGCCGCCCCGGCGACGAGGATGGCCAGCAGCATCGCCCACTGGGGGTTCGCGGGGCCGAAGCCGGACTGGTCCATGAAGCTCAGCGCCAGGCAGCTCATCAGCGCGCCGACGATCATGATGCCCTCCAGGGCGATGTTGATGACGCCGGAGCGCTCGGAGAACATGCCCCCCAGGGCCACCAGCAGCAGCGGCACGGCGAAGAGCACCGTCGCGCTGAGGATATCCGCCAGAATCATCATGCCGTTGCGCCTCCCTCCCCGGCGCCGTCCGCGCCCTTGACCGTCGCTTCCTCCTGCGCCATGCCGCGCTTCAGCTTCGCCCGGCGGATGAGCTCGCGCATCAGCAGGGAGAAGGCGCTCAGGTAGATGATGGACGCGATGATGATGTCGATCATCTCCCGGGCGAACTCCGGCTGCATCGCGTCGCCGCCCACCTGGATATAGCTGATGAACAGGGCCGAGAAGATGATGCCGATGGGGTGGGAGGCGCCCAGGAGCGCCACGGGGATGCCGTTGAACCCCATCGCCACCAGTTCCTTGCCCAGGGTGAACTGCACCGTGCCGGACAGGTAGTACAGCCCGCCGCCCAGCCCGGCCAGGGCGCCGGCGATAATCATGGACTGGATGATGGAGCGCCCGTCGCTGATGCCGGCGTAGCGGCTGGCGTGCCGGTTGGCGCCCACGGCCTTGAGCTCGTAGCCGAACGTGGTCCGCTGCAGGACGAACCACATCACGAGGGCGACCAGGACGGCGATGAAGATGGCGATGTTCATGCCGTTGTAGCGCATCAGCTTGTCCAGCCCCAGCTTGGGCAGGATGGCGTCCAGGTTGGCCTTGGCCAGGCTGGCGGTGCGCTCGCGGCTCACGTCGCCCCAGGAGCTGGCCAGCATCACGGTCGTGTTGTTGATGGCCAGGTTCACCGTGAACAGGGCAATCCAGTTGAACATGATGGAGGTGATGACCTCGTTGACGTTGAACAGCGCCTTGCACAGCCCCGGGATGGAGCCCCAGACCGCGCCGCCCAGGATGGCCAGCAGCAGGCAGAGGTACCAGGGCAGCTGCCAGGCGATGGCGCCGAAGAGCGCCAGCGTGCCGCCAACGGTGAACTGTCCGGTCGCGCCGATGTTGAACAGCCCCGTCTTGAAGGCGAAGCCCACTGCCAGGCCGGTCATCACCAGCGGCGCCGCGGTGTAGAACACCTTGCCCAGCCGCGCCGTGCTGCGCACGCCGGTGAGCAGGATGTTCAGGAAGCCGTCGCCCGCCTTGGCGGGGTTGAAGATGAGCAGCAGGACAAACCCGAACAGCAGCCCCGCGAGGATGGAGGCCAGGGAGGCCAGCAGGGATTCCGTGCCCTTGAACAGGCGCCGCGGCTTTTTCACGCGCCCACCTCCTGCCTGTCCCGGCGCCGGGCGCCGGCCATGTACAGGCCCAGTTCCTGCACGCTGACCTCCCGCGGCTTGAACTCGCCCACGATTTCGCCCTCGTACATCACCAGAATGCGGTCCGACACGTTCATCACCTCGTCCAGCTCCAGGCTTACCAGCAGCACCGCGCGGTTCTCGTCCCGCGCGCGGACCAGCTGGGCGTGGATGTATTCGATGGCGCCCACGTCCAGGCCGCGGGTGGGCTGCACGGCGACGAGCAGGTCGCGCTTCAGGTCCATTTCCCGCGCGACGATGGCCTTTTGCTGGTTGCCGCCGGACATGCTGCGCGTCAGGGTATCCGGCCCCTCGCCCGCCCGCACGTCGTACTGCGCGATGAGCTTCTCCGCGTACCCGCGCACCTCGCCCTCGCGGATGACGCCATGGCGCTGGAAGCCCTCCTCCCAGTAGCGCTGCAGAACCAGGTTGTCCATCAGCGAAAAGTCCAGGATGAGGCCGTGCTTGTGCCGGTCCTCCGGGATGTGGCTCATGCCCGCCACGCTCCGCTGGCGCACCGTGGCGCGGGTAAGGTCCCGCCCCAAAAGTGTGATGCGGCCGCCGGACAGCTTCTCCAGGCCCGTCAGGGCGGATACGAACTCCGTCTGCCCGTTGCCCTCGATGCCCGCCAGGCAGACGATTTCCCCGCGCCGCACCTCGAAGCTCACGCCGCGCACGGCGTCCTTCTTGTGCAGACGGGAGGGCACGGACAGGTTTTCCACCTGCAGGACGACCTCCCCGGGCTCCTGCTCCTTCTTTTCCACGGTAAAAGAGATGTCGCGCCCCACCATCATCCGGGACAGCTCCTGGGGCGTGGTGTCCCGGATGTCCACCGTCCCCATCAGCTTGCCCTTGCGCAGCACCGTGCAGCGGTCGGCGACCGCCATGATTTCGTTGAGCTTGTGGGTGATGAAAAGGATGGACTTGCCCTCCCTGGCGAAGGAGCGCATGATGTCCATCAGCTCGTCGATTTCCTGGGGCGTCAGCACGGCGGTCGGCTCGTCGAAAATCAGGATTTCGTTGTCGCGGTAGAGCATCTTGAGGATTTCCACGCGCTGCTGCATGCCCACGGAGATGTCCTCCACCAGCGCGTCCGGGTTGACCTTCAGTCCGTAGCTCTCCGACAGCGCCAGCACCTTCCTGCGCGCCTCGTCCTTCTGCAGCAGGCCCATCTTCGTGGTTTCCGCGCCCAGGATGATGTTGTCCAGGACGGAGAACACCTCCACCAGCTTGAAATGCTGGTGCACCATGCCGATTTTCAACGCGTTGGCGTCGTTGGGGCTGTTGATTTTCACCTCTTTGCCGTTCATGAGGATTTGGCCCTTTTCCGGCTGGTACAGCCCGAACAGCACGCTCATCAGCGTGCTTTTCCCCGCGCCGTTCTCGCCCAGCAGGGCGTGGATTTCCCCTCGCCGCAGGCGCAGGGTCACGTCGTCGTTGGCCCGTACCCCGGGGAAATCCTTGGTGATGCCCAGCATCTCGATGACGTAGTCGTCCATGACCAGCCCCCGTTCCGCGGTATCTGGCGCGTCGGCGCCTTGCAAGGGCGCCCCGGCATTGTGTTTTTTTCTTTATACCACAATCCGCCGTTTCCCGCCACAAAAGCCGTTCGCGCCGGCCCGCGCGGCACAAAAAAGCGCCGGGGGCGCCAGCCTCCTGCGCACAGACTGTGAATAAATCCTTACTATAGTGGTGAAAGGCGGGGGAATCGGGAGGGGGCAGCCCGCCGGCGGGAACCGTGCCGTCCGGCAATGCCCGACGCGCGGGCGTTTTCGTGAACAGCGAAAACATCCCGCAGGCATCCCCCGAGCCGGAAAAGTTCCGCGGACCTTCTTCGACAAGCAAAGCGCCAGGGGCGTCAGCCCCCGGCGCATCAGGTCGTCTTCCGGTTCAGTTCTGGTAGTCCACCACGGCGTTGGTGGTCGCGGGCTGCGGCTCCAGCGCCGGGCTCACGACGACTTCGCCGCTCTTGAGCTTCTCGAACAGCGCGTTGTACTCATCCACCGTGAA
>JAAZAQ010000239.1 GCA_012514225.1 Clostridiales bacterium
ATCAGGTGCTTCTTGGCGCTTTCGTTGGCCTTGCGGATGGCCTCGGGGATTTCGGCGGCCTTGCCCATGCCGGCGCCGACGCGCCCGGCGCCGTCGCCCACGACGACCAGCGCCGCGAAGCGGAAGTTGCGCCCGCCCTTGACCGTCTTGACGACGCGGTTGACGGACACCAGCTTCTCTTTAAATTCGCTCTGCTCTTCCCGGTCCCTGTCTCTGTCTCTGCGTTGCATCCTCAGGTCCCCTCCTTAGAATTTCAGCCCGGCTTCGCGGGCGCCGTCCGCCAGGGAGGCGACACGGCCGGTGTAGATGTAGCCGCTGCGGTCGAAGACCACCTTCTCGATGCCGGCCTTCAGCGCGCGCTCGCCGACGAGCTTGCCCACGGCCTTGGAGGCACCCTTCTTGTCCAGCTCGTCCAGCTGCTTCTTAATCGCCTCGTCCATCGTGGAAGCCTGGGCCAGGGTGACCCCCTTCGAGTCGTCGATGACCTGGGCGTAAATGGCGGCGTTGCTGCGGAATACGCAGAGCCGCGGCATTTCGGACGTGCCGGAAATCTTCTTGCGGACGCGGGCGTGGCGGATCTGGCGCACCTGGTTGCGGTCCCGCTTAATGAACATAGGCCTTCACTCCCTTCAAATCAGTTGCCGGATTTGCCGACCTTGCGGCGGATATGCTCGTCCTTGTACTTGATGCCCTTGCCCAGGTAGGGCTCCGGCGGGCGGACGGCGCGGATATCGGCGGCGAGGTTGCCGACGACCTGTTTGTCGATGCCCTTGACCACCACCGTGGTGGGCGCGGGGGTCTCGAAAGTCACGTGCTCCGGGGCGGTGAAGACCACGGGGTGGGAATAGCCGACGGAAAGCGTGAGCTTGTTGCCCTCCGCCTGCGCGCGGTAGCCCGTTCCGACCAGTTCCAGCGTCTTGGAGAAGCCCTCGGTCACGCCCACGACCATGTTGTGCACCAGCGAGCGGTACAGGCCGTGCATGGCCTTCTGCGGCTTGGAGTCGTTCTGCCGCGTCAGGTGCAGGGTGCCGTCCTCCTGGCTGATGCCGATGGAGTTGTTGACGTCCTGGCTCAGCGTCCCCTTGGGGCCCTTGACGACGACGCGGTGGCTGTCGTCCACCGTCACCGTCACGCCCTTGGGCAGGTGGATGGGAAGTTTTCCGATACGAGACATGCTTTCTTCCTCCTGTGCGTCCGCTTACCAGATATAGGCGAGCACTTCGCCGCCCAGCTTGTCCTGGCGCGCTTTCCGGTCGGTCATCAGCCCCCGGGAGGTGGAGATGATCGCGACGCCCAGGCCGCCCAACACCTTGGGTAGGTCCTCGCAACCGGCGTACACGCGCAGGCCGGGCTTGGAGATGCGCTTCAGGCCGGCGATGACGGGCTGCTGCTTGCCGTTGACGTACTTGAGGGTCAGCTTGATCTGCCCCTGCACGCCGTCCTCGATTTTCTCAAACGCCTTGATGTAGCCTTCCTCCAGCAGGATGCGGGCGATGGCCTTCTTGGCGTTGCTGGCGGGGATGGTCACCGTGTCATGCTTGGCGATCTGCGCGTTGCGGATGCGGGTAAGCATATCGGCGATGGGATCATTCACTACCATGGGGAACCTCCTTACTCCTGAAACTCTTACCAGCTGGCTTTCCGCACGCCGGGAATCTGGCCCTTGTAGGCGAGCTCCCGGAAGCAGATGCGGCACACGCCGTAACGGCGCAGCACGGCGTGTGGGCGACCGCACAGGTTGCAGCGCGTGTAGGCGCGGGTGGAGAATTTGGGCGCGCGGCTTTGCTTAACCCGCAGACTGGTCTTTGCCATGTTTGTTTCCTCCCTTACTGCGCAAACGGCATCCCCAGCAGGGACAGCAGCTCGCGGGCTTCCTCGTCCGTGTGGGCGGTGGTCACGAAGATCATTTCCATGCCGCGGATTTTCTCGACCTTGTCATAGTTGATTTCCGGGAAAATCAGCTGCTCGCGGACGCCCAGGGCGTAGTTGCCGCGGCCGTCGAAGGCCTTGGCGGACACGCCGCGGAAGTCGCGCACGCGGGGAAGGGCGATGGAGACCAGCTTGTCGAAAAACTGCTCCATGCGCTCGCCGCGCAGGGTGACCTTGGCGCCCACGTTCATGCCCTCGCGGAGCTTGAAGTTGGCGATGGACTTGCGGGCCTTGGTGACCAGCGGCTTCTGCCCGGAAATCTGGCTGAGCTCCTCCACCGCGGTCTCCAGCGCCTTGGCGTTGTCCTTGCAGTCGCCCAGGCCCATGTTGATGAC
>JAAZAQ010000003.1 GCA_012514225.1 Clostridiales bacterium
CGTCGCTCTCGCTCAAAGAATCAACTGTCGTTTCCTTCGCTTCTCGTCTCTGTACCGTTTTCAAGGTCCGCGCTCCCCCCAAAGGGGTGCCCGATGAATATACCACAGCAGGCGAAGATGAGTCAACCACTTTCTGAAAGGAATTTTCCATGACTTTTCAGGGTTTTTCGGGTAGAATGGCGGAGAAGCAACCAAAAATGCCAAGAGAGGTCGACATGGAACAGATACTGGAAACGGTTCCCAATTTTTCGGAGGGTCGCGACCCGGAAGTCATCGAAGCCATCGCGGATTGTTTCCGCGGGAAACCGGGCGTGAAGCTGCTGGACTATAGCGCGGACAAGGACCACCACCGCTCCGTTTTCACGGCGGTCGGCGAGCCGGACGCGCTGCGCGACGCGGTCATCAAAGCCATCGGCGTGGCTGTGGCGCGCATTGACCTGACGCGGCACCAGGGGCAGCACCCGCGCATGGGCGCGGCGGACGTCGTCCCCTTTATCCCCATCCGCAACTGCAGCCTTGAGGACGCGGACAGGGTGGCTAAAGAGGTCGGGGACGCGGTCGCCCGGCGGTTCGGGCAGCCCGTCTTCCTGTATGAGCGCTCCGCGACAAAGCCCAACCGTGAAAACCTCAGCGACATCCGCAAGGGCGGATTCGAGGGGATGGCTGAAAAGATGAAGGACCCCGCCTGGACGCCGGATTTCGGGCCCGCGACCATCCATCCCACAGGAGGGGTGACCGCCGTCGGCGCGCGCATGCCGCTGATCGCCTTCAACGTCAACCTGGGCACGGACAAGCTGGAAATCGCCAGCGCCATCGCGAAGAAGGTCCGTCACTCAAACGGCGGGTTCCGCTATGTGAAGGCCATGGGCGTGATGCTGGAGGAGCGCCGCCTAGCCCAGGTGTCCATGAACCTGACGGATTACACCCAAACAAGCGTCTACAGGGTGTTCGAGACCGTCCGGATGGAAGCGGAGCGCTACGGCGTGAGCGTGGTGGGCAGCGAGCTGATTGGGCTTTCCCCGCTCAAAGCCCTGATGGACTGCGCGGAACACTACCTGCGGCTGGAGCACTTCAGCCTCGAGCAGGTGCTGGAAACCCGATACTGATGAGGAGGAACGTCGCCAGATGGAACTGAAGCAGCTGACCGTGGAGGAACTCTCCCGCGTGACCGCGTCCAAAAGCTCCGCCCCCGGGGGCGGCAGCATCTCCGCCATGGCCGGCGCATTTTCCGCCGCCCTGGCCAGCATGGCCTCCAAACTGACGGAGGGCAAGGCGGGATACGAGGCCGCCTGGGAACGGGTCAGGCAGATTGACGCCCGGGCGGAGGCGCTTCGGCTGGAGTTGCTTAACGACATCCAGCGGGACACCTCCTCCTTCGACGCCTTCATGGAGGCGCTGGCCCTGCCAAAAGGCACCGGGGAAGAAAAGGCGCTTCGCGCAAAGGCGATGCAGGACGCGCTCAAGGGTGCCTGCGCGGTGCCGATGGAAGTGGCGGGCAAGGCCTTTGAGGCGATGAAGCTGGCGCTTGAGACCGTGCGGATTGCCAACGTGAACGTGGCCAGTGACAGCATGGTCGGCGTGCTGATGGGGCGGGCGGCGGTGCTGGGCGCGCTGAGCAACGTGCGCATCAACCTGGACAGCATCAAGGACGAGGCCTACGTGCGCAAGATGTCGGCCGCCTGTGACGAGATGGAAGAAAAAGTGCGGACGCTTGAACGGGAAGGGGCGGCCGTGCTGGGCAAGAGGATATAAAGGAGACCGCGATGAACGCCTTTGACAACGACATCCGCCAGCTGTTCGACGAACTGCCGCCCCCCGCCGCGTTCGAGCCGGGAATCCGCCGCGCCCCGCGCCGGGAAGCACGGCTGAGCCAAAAAGACCGGCGGCAGGCGCTGCTCAACGCGCTGCGCTATCTCCCACAGAAGCACCACGCCATGCTGGCGCCGGAGTTCCTGCGGGAGCTGGACGAGACCGGACGGATTTACGGCTACCGCTTCCGGCCGCAGGGCAGAATCCGGGGGCTCCCGATTGAGGAATACCAGGGGAACTGCATGGCGGGCAAGGCCATCCAGGTGATGATGGACAACAACCTGGACTTCGAGGTGGCGCTGTACCCCTATGAGTTGGTGACCTACGGTGAAACCGGCCAGGTCTGCCAGAACTGGATGCAGTACCGCCTCATCCGGTTTTACCTGCAGCGGGTGACGGAGGAGCAGACGCTGGCGCTTTTGTCCGGCCATCCGCTGGGGCTCTTTCCCTCCCATCCCTTGGCGCCGCGGCTGGTCATCACCAACGGGCTGATGGTCGGCCAGTTCGACCGGCCGGAGCAGTTCAGCCGCGCCCAGGCGCTGGGCGTCGCCAACTACGGCCAGATGACCGCGGGCGGCATGATGTACATCGGGCCGCAAGGCATCGTGCACGGCACCTACAATACCCTGCTGGGAGCGGGGCGGCTGAAGCTGGGCATCCCCAAGGAAGGGAACCTGGCCGGAAAGCTGTTCGTCTCCTCCGGCCTGGGCGGGATGAGCGGCGCCCAGGGCAAGGCCGCGGTCATCGCGGGCGCCGCCGCCATCATCGCGGAGGTGGACGATTCCCGGATTGAAACCCGC
>JAAZAQ010000240.1 GCA_012514225.1 Clostridiales bacterium
CCGGCCTGCAGGCTAAACGTGACGTCCTGCAAGGCGACGCTCTTCCGGTAGCGGACGCAAAGCCCCTGCACGGACAGCATCAGGCGGCCCTCCTTCGGCTTCCGGCCAGGATGACGACGAAGAAGACCGCCCCGATGAGGCTGGTCACCACGCCCAGAGGGATTTCCACCGGGCTGAGCAGCGTGCGCGCCAGCAGGTCCGCCAGCATCAGGAAGACGCCGCCCAACACCATGGAGGACGGAAGGAGCCGCCGGTGGGAGGGGCCGGTCATCAGGCGGGTGATGTGCGGGATGACCAGCCCCACAAAGCCGATGGAGCCGCCGATGGAAACGCACACGCCGATGAGCAGGGACACGGACACCATGACCGCCAGCTTGGCCCGCCGCACCGGTACCCCGATATAGCGGGCGCTGTCCTCCCCCAGGGAGAAGGCGTCCAGCTCCCGTGCGTGGGCGTACAGCACCGCGCCGCAGACCAGCAGCGTAACCAGCAGCAGCAGCACTTCCCCGTACCCGGTCCCGGACAGGGAGCCCAGGGTCCAGAAGGTGAGCGAGCGCAAGCGGGCGCCGGAAAAGGAAATCAGCAGGCTCATCAGGGAGCCTGAGAACATGGTGAAAATGACGCCGATTAAGATGATGGTGCCGGTGGACAGGCTCCGGTCCAGCGCGAAAGCCAGCGCCAGCACGAGCGACAGGGAGAGGAAGGCGAAGGCGACCGCCAGCACCGCCGTGCCCGCGAACGGGATTTCCGGCAGGCGGAAACCCAGCAGGATGGCGAGCATCGCGCCCAGGGACGCGCCGGAGGAGACCCCCAAAGTCGCGCCATCCGCCAGGGGATTGCGCAGCAGGCCCTGCATCGCCGCGCCGCACAGGGACAGGGCGGCGCCGGTCAGCAGCACGCTGAGCACGCGGGGCAGGCGGACGGTGAGGATGATGACGGCATCCTTGTCCGTCCCGGCGGCCTGCCCCGAAATCGCGCCCAGCAGGATGTCCGCGGTTTTGCCAAGCGGAACGTTCACGCTGCCCAGGGCGACGCACAGGAGGACGGTGAACACGGCGAGCGCCAGCCAGCCCAGGACGCGGGGGAGGGAGGACATCCCTCCCCCCCGCCACTCCAGGCCGGCCGCCTTGGGGGAAGACGGGGCACCGGATTCCGGGCTATTCCCCATAGACAAACGCGTACAGGTCCCGGGCAGCCTCCACCAGGCGGGGGCCCGGGCGGGTGATTTCGTCAGCGTCGGCGTTGAAGACCTTGCCGTTCTTCACGGCCTTGATCTGCGCCCAGTTGGGCCGCGCGAGGACTTCCTCTTCGGGCTTCAGGCCCGTTCCGAAATACATCGCGGTGGTGACGATATAGTCCGGGTCGCGCGCGATGACCTGCTCCTCGGAAACGCCCTGCCAGCCCTCCAGGTCGGAAAAAGCGTTGGTCAGGTTCAGCAGCGCCGCAATCTCGTCCATGAAGGTGTTCTTCCCCGTCGTCCACAGGCCGTACTCCAGGGGGGAGGCCTCGAAATACACGACGCCGCCCTGCTTGCCCTTCGTTTTTTCCGCCAGCTCCGCAAAGCCCGCCTTCATTCCGTCCACGACCTCCCGGGCTTTGTCCTGCCGCCCGGTCAGTTCACCCAGCATCGTGACGGCCTGATAGACGCCTTCCAGGGTCTGCGCGTCGCTGACCACGACGGCGATGCCCGCCTCCTCCAGCTTTTTGGCGTCCTCTTCCCGCTGGCTCATCTTCGCCATGACGACGACGTCGGGCTCCAGGGCGATAATTTGCTCCAGGTTGGTTTCAAAGCCGGATTGTACGGACGGGATGTCCAGCACTTCCGCCGGGTAGTTGCAGTATTCCCCCCGGCCGACCAGCGTGTCCTGCGCGCCGATGGCGTAGAGGATTTCGCAGTCCGCCGCCTGCAGCGCCACGACGCGGCCGACCTTGGGCGGGAGGGATACGCTGCGGCCCGCCATATCGGTGAAGGGCGCCGACTGGGCGAGGGCAAGCAGGGGCAGGAGCATTGTCAGGGCGAGGAACAGGACCAGGGCACGGCGTTTCATGGGGTTACCTCCTCCAGTTGATCAAGCGAACGGAAACGGGCAGTTCCCAAGCAGGAACTGCCCGCAGGCTTGATTTCGCCGGCGCATCCCACCCCAGGAACCATGCGTGCATCCAGGTCTCCCGGCTTCGCCTCATCCTCGCGGACGCCTTCCCGCTTTCGCAGTGGCTGAGTGTCCGTCCGTCGGCTTCACGGTTACTGGGTTAGCGCGGAATTTCCATCCGTCTTCCCTCGGCGCCCCCCGGGCGCCGCGCTTTCGCAAATGCACGCGCCGATTCACTTGTCGGGGGAAAGTATATCCCCTTCCCCCGCTTCCGTCAACGCGACCATGACCGTGGATGCAAAAGCTAAAACCGCCGTGAAAGTGTTTGACGCCTCCGGCGGGGCATGCTACAATGCCTTTCGCCGGTTTGACGGCTTGCCAATATAGCTCAGTTGGTAGAGCAGCGGTTTCGTAAACCGCAGGTCAAGGGTTCGAGTCCCTTTATTGGCTCCACGAGGTGTAGCGCAGTTTGGTAGCGCGTTTGGTTCGGGACCAAAAGGTCGCAGGTTCAAATCCTGTCACCTCGACCATCAAAAAGCCTGTAAACACAACGTTTACGGGCTTTTTTATTGCCTACCCATAACTGCTGTTTTTGCGTTTGGGCCTCCGTTTGGCCTCCGATTTGATAAAAATGAGTGATATCGAGCGACAACACGTTAACCCAGGATGAAGTATATCAATATAGTCGGTATTATAAAGCATGAACTTGTAGATTCGCAAATGATTGATATGCCCGTTGTGGAAGATATCTTGGAACAGATCCAAAACTGCCTAATCGAAATTCGCAAATGGGTGGAAGCTTTTATGATCTAAAGCAAGGTCAAGATAGATTTAAGCCTCATGGAAATTCGTGAGGCTTGTTCTTTGTGTTTCCGTGATATCTTAATATCATTAGGTTATTTGATATTCATCACTAGCGGAATGCATTCGGTTTACACCACTATGTAAGTCTTACTGAGTGGACCTGTGAACAGTTCCCTCGCCGACGTGCCATCGAATGTCTCAAAGGATGCTTCAATAGCACAGGTAAGTAAGCAAACCACAGGTCACGCCCGTTAGCGTGTTCATAGAAACCGTCAGTACGCCATTCGATACGGCTTCACTAGTGGTCAGCGCCGCTACCGCGCCTGCACCTTCCTTGCGTTTTCACGTAATAGTCACACCTGCGGCGGTCAGAGCGAGCGCCGTCTGGTTGGCAAACACCACGGGCGTCAGGAGGAGCTTGGGTGTTCCCGCCCCGTTGTGGTTGTCCGTCCCGCTGGGGTTCGGGTCAAGAATCTGGGTCTTGGACAGGTTGTTGGTGATGTAACAGGATAGAGATTTGCCGTCCGTCAGTCGACGATGGTAATTTGACCAGTTGCGATGACGGGCATGAGAACGCATCCTTTTGATTTTGGTTAAGAAAAGCGCCTAGCAGGTTGGCGGGACGCATGTAACTATTAAATGTATGGAATTGTTGTCTTATAGATCTCTCCGTAGGTAAGTTAATCCTTATCCCAACGATTTGCATCTGTCCAGCGATAGTTGGGGTCTTTATTACGTCGCGGATCGTTTTTCCATTTCTCTGTTGATCGCCTACTTTTCTCACTATTGATTCTCTGCATTTCAGGTGTCTTCTCACCAGTTCCACACTGACCATCCTTCAGCCATTGTTTTCTTCTAGATTCATATGCATCTTCTAGTTGTTTGTCGGTTGCAGAAGATAACCACTCACCAAAGCTATCCCGTTGTTTCTTTCCGAACAATCCCATGCTATTATCCTTCTTCCTGCCAATTAGAGTTCACGTCGTGAATGTACTTCACAATTATGCTCATAATGTATCATGAAAGCTTTTATCCGTCCAGCAATACGCTGCCAAACGACGCTTGCCGGAGGATTTCCACAGTAGAAAATGCTACCTTCCAGACTTAAGAATTCGCGCTTGACATCATGTCTCCCATTGCTATATCCTCAATTATAGATGCTGTCGGTAGAACGTGGCCGGGGCGATAAGCCTGTCTGAGTTGCGGATCCGACAGCGTCTTTGATAAATGTCAAGTCATGATAGAGCAGCCTGACCGATGCTCGCCCGGTACTGCGACGCCTTCTGATTCTCCTCACTCGTCTTCGCCACCTCGCCAAACGCGCCGGCCAGGATGGAGCGGGTGTCGGGCAGGGCGTTGGACGGGTCGCGCTCGGATAGCTTAATGTCATTCTAAAATCCATCAGTCATCTGCGACTTGACGTCCTGGACTCGCTTGAGTAGACTCATAAGCGAAGGGTTGGCACCCAACACTGGAGTACCGGAAACGGTGCGTTGATGGGTCTTGATAGTGGTGCCAGCTCTTTTTTGTGCAGTTACTTCCTGTAGATAAAACATCGGTTTTTTGCACTTCGAACAACAATCGCACCAACGTAATGGTCGCCTTTGTAAGCGCCACCTCTATCTCAAATCGGTGCAGATACTACAACGGTACGTACTTGCGACCTTTCCAGTTCTATTAAAGTCAATGACCCTATCCCAATATTCTGCTCCACAGTACACGGCTTCATTGCAAGGCTGCAAGCGATGCCATGCCTTTCGTTCGGTTGTCCATGAGAAACTATCAGGTGGGATTATGGCACACATGTGTTGGGCCGTTGTCAACGTCTCTCTGGGCAGCCCAGCTGTTTTCCCCTGTTCCTGTCCTTCACGCAAATCATTTGCCGGTGCAACATCTCCCTGGGGTCATCAATAGACGGCTTCACCTCTATCGATGGAATTCATGAGCTCGCGCCGAGAAAAAATCAATCCCATTGAGTAATATATGAAAACGCTGTTGGCCTTACAGCTCAGACAGGTGATTCACCCCGACTGTATCCTACCAACAGCGTTCGCGTACATGATAAGCATTTCGTTGGTCTCTGTCAACGGATTGGTTTCTTGGGTGCCTGAAGGTATAGACTGTGCTTTGACACAAAGGTTCGCATGTTGGGAAACGTCGGCACTTGACATCTATTGTCCTATGTTATATCGGTAAACAGATGCTGTCGGTATCATGTGGCCGGGGTGAATCACCCGTCATGGCTGCGGAACCGACAGCATCCGCGCTTTAGGGAATCTGGCGTATTTCTTGCGGGAGCTATAATCTTTGCGTTTCCTGGTTTGCTTTCTGGTTTGGAACGGAGAATTCCCCTACTTAAACACAATACCTGCGTTGTCATCCGCTGTAATCCTGTATGTTGATTTATGAATGAATCCGTTTTGCGATGTGTTTGCTTCGGAAGGGATTGCAGGCATTCTCCCGCTGACCGCAAGGTGCAGGGGCGAAGCAAGAACGACGGGGCAAGATGCGTTGTATAGCAAGAACCGAAGAAACCGGAGCAAAAGGGCAATCGGTATGAGGAGGTTGGAGAATGGACCATACCCGACGCATCATGAGAATCGGAATCACGCTCCTCCTGGCGGCGGCGTTCTTGATTACAGCGGGGGCGGAGGCGCCGGCTGCGCTGACCCCCGCGCCGCAGGGGGTTTTCGTCACAATGGACGCGGTCGTGCGTTCCCCCCATTCCCTGGCAGTCAACCTGACCAATTTCGCGGACGACTATGGGACGCCCCAGGCGTTCTTTTTCAACGGGACACCGGTGAAGGTGGTGGCGGTCGAAAAGACCATGGGGGATTATCCGCCGGAGTTCGCGGACCCCGCGCAGCTGTGGGCCCGGGTAGTCATCGGGAAGACGGAGGCTTCCCCCGGCGTGGAGGGCATGATGCCACTGGCGGCGCTTGATTTCACCGGGGAACCCGTGGCGGAGGAAGCGCCTTCCGCGGTTCCCGCGAAGGGAAGCTCCGTCGAGCTGTTCGCAGACAACGGCCTGACCGGGACGGCCGTCGCCAGCCTGCCCGCGGGCACGCCCATCGCAATCATCGGGTGGATGAAAGACTGGGCGCAGGTCAGCGCGGCGGGGCACCTGGGGTTTGTCCGCCAGGGGGAACTGGAAATGGACGCCGCCGCCCGAAGCAGGATTGACGGCGCCATGCCCGCGGGTTTCGATGAAATCCAGCCGGGATACCAGCAGAAGTACGAGGCGTTCATGAACGAGCTGTCGCTGCTGTACGAAACGTACGGGGACAGCAACATCTGGCCGCTGGAGGTCAAGGCGGAGGCGAGCGCGCTGGCCGCGCGCCACGGCTTCCTGTTCACCGACACGGTGCACGTGATGCCGGGCGAGGGTGACCTGACGCAGGAGGAAGCTGTCCGGCTGGCCAAGGCGGCGATGCTGTCCCGGCACGGGATGGGCGGCGAAGCGTGGGAGGACGTTTCCCTGAGCTTCTACCACCCGCCGGAAGACGAAGAATCCAAGGAATGGCGGGTCAACCTGTGGGCGAAGCCGGGATACCAGAACAGCGTCGTCTGGCTGAGCCGGAAGGGAGAAGTCCAAAGAACCCTCGTCAACGAATCGGTGGAAGCAGGCCAGGGGGAGCTGACCCCGGAAGAGCTGCAGGCCGCGCTGGAAGAGAGCATGCGCTCGCTGAGCTACTACCTGTACGGAATCGCCGACAAGCCGCGGGAAGGGGACCTGGATAAGGAAGCGGCACAGCGGCGCGCCTTTGAGATTTTCACGTCCAAGGAGGAAGAAAAGCCAGCAGAAACCTACAGGACGGAAGCGGAGTATTTCCGAAACGACGACGATACGCGGCGCTGGTGGCTGGTGAACATCTATGACACCTCCTTCCCCGAGGGAATGCAGCCCGTTTACCAGGTCGCGCTGGTGATGCCGGACGGCGACCCTGCCTATTTCACGGAACATGACTTCTACGCCGATGAAATCATATGGCTTCAGCAATACCTGGAGTTTGACCGGCTGGAGAAGGAACGCGGCCCTTACGCCTTCTGGACCCTGGAACAAAAGGCGGCCTGGGACCCGGAGTACTCGGGCTTGCCCGGGCAGGGTGACATTCCCCAGGAGGAAGCCCTGCGCCGCGCGACGGAAGCGGTCGAACAGGCGTACCCCGGGGCGAAGGACAGGCTTCCCGCCCTCAAACCCGCGTTTTTCTTCAGCACCTACCAGTCCCGGAACTGGCAGATTGTGTTTCTCCAGCCCGACCTCGATGCGAGGCCGACCGGCGACGAGTACTTCGTCATCCTGGACGCGAAGACCGGGGACATCCTGGACGTGTCGATGCCGGAGCAGGAGTACGAAGAATAAATCGCGACAGGGCGGTACTGGCCGGCGCCGGAAAGGCGCCGGCTTTACATTCCCGCCTGATGGCGGTATTCTTTCTGGACAGCGATTGTGAAAGGAAGGCGCGGATGCAGCAGCCCCCCTGGCAGGACCCGACTTCAAGCCAGCAACAAGGCGCCAGCCGGCCCCCGGCCTGGCCGGGGGTTTCGCCGTCCGCAGACCCCGCGGGGTTGCCGCCCGACCCGGACGGCTTCTTTACCCCTGCCTACCCGCAGCGAAACCCGGGACCGGCCGCCCCCCCCTCCAACGCCCCGCCTCCCTACGCGGGCGGCGTGCGCGGGATGCCGGAGCCGCCGCCCCCCGACCCGAGCCTGGAGCCGCCGGACGACCGGATGATTTACCGCGCGCCGCCCAGGAGGCGCAGCGCGCTGACGTATCTGTACCTTGCCCTGGCCGCGCTGATTATCGTCCTGGTAGCGACTGCCGCCAGCCAGTTCTTCGGGAAGAAGGAGCAGGGCACGGCCGTGGTCACCATCTCCGAGCAAGGCTCCACCTTTTCCGGGCAGGCGCTGATCGTGCGCAACGAATCGGTCTTCCAGCAGGAGAACGTGTCCGACGTGCGCTATACCGCGGAGGAAGGCTCCGCCGTCAGCCGGGGCGACCCGATCTGCACCGTGTTCTCCACCGGCTTCTCGGCCAGGGAGCTGGAGCGGCTGCAAAGCTACCGCACGCAAATCAAGGACTATCACAAGGTGCTGCTAGCCGCCTCCACCACACAGGACAACCAGCTGGCCCGGCTGGACACCGCCGTCATGCAGCGGGCGGCAGAGACCCAGTCCCTGGTGCGCGGCGCGAAGGGCAACCTGCTCAACCAGGAATTGCTGCTCAAGGAGTCCATCAGCGCGCGGCACGCCTACCTGAAGCAGAAATACATTGAGGATACCAAACTGACGCGGCTGTATGACAACGAGAACAGCCAGCTGCAGCGCATCGAGTCCTGGACGAAGCAATTCGCCGCGACGGACAACGGCATCGTCAGCTTTTATACGGACGGCTTCGAGGGAGCCCTCAATTCCGCCACCTACCAGGAATACAGCCCGCAGGCGGTGCGATCGATGCTGGAAGGCAAAGTGCCGGAAATCGCGCAGCGTCCGAAAAACGCGATGGACATTTACCGGCTGGTGCGCCAGTACGACTGGGGCGCGCTGATGCTGGCGGACGACCTGGGGTGGAACCCCGTCGTCGGGGAGCAATACAGGATGCTGATCGAAAGCTTCGACAGCACGACCGTCAGCGTGACCGTGGAATCGGTGACCCGCTCCGGCGGAGAAATGCTGGTGCGGCTGAAGGCAGATTCGGCAATCGAGCCCATCCTCTACGTTCGCGCCGCCCGCGTGCAGCTGTCCAAATCCGTTATCACCTATGCCGTGCCCGCGTCCGCGGTCATCAACCAGGGCGGGGAAATCGGCGTGGTCGTGCAGTACCAGGAAGGCCCCTACCTGGTGCCGGTGACCATCGTCAGCCAGGACGCCACCCAGGCCCACGTGGTGCCGGTCAACCCGGGGCACCTGTACGAGGGGCTGGTCGTCCGGATTTTCTGAGCCGGGCGGCGCAAACTTGCGCCCGCTCGCCGGTTTGGCTATAATATCCGGGATTCATGGGGAAAATCCGGACGGGGCGCCCAGGGAGGAACGGAATGGATTTACGCGACTTTTTTGGCAAGGCGACGGATAAGGTCAAGTCGGTTTTCAGCCGCGACAACAGCTTTTTCTACGGCGCGGCCGGGCAGGGCGACAGCCGGTTCCCGGAGCCGGACGACCGCACGCCCGCACAGGGCGCGTACCCCGA
>JAAZAQ010000241.1 GCA_012514225.1 Clostridiales bacterium
GCGCCCGGGCCGGGAAGGTCCGCCCGGCGCGGATGCTGGACCTGGCGGCGGCTTCGGCCATGGCCTTCCTCGTTCCCGCCCGGCTGGGCGAAGGCTTTACGGCGCTGGGCATCAGCCGCCCCTTGACCACGCAGTGGCTTGCGGACAGCTTCCTGGCCTACCGGGACCAGTACGACGCCTACCTTCGCACCTATCTGCTGGAAGCCGCGTTCGCGCTGCTGACGCTGGTTATCCTGCTTTCCTATCTGCGCCGGGCGCACAAGGCGGGGCGGGTATTTACGCTGGGCTGCCTGCTGTACGGCGTCAGCCAGACATTGATGGAAAGCCTGCGGTACGACGGCCATCTGCGGTACAGCTTCATCGGGGTGCAGCAGGTGCTCTCCGCCGCGCTGTTTACCGGCGCGCTGGCCGCGCTGGCGGTTTCCCTGCTCAAAACCGGGAAGGCCAGGGCGCTGCCCGCGCTTTCCCTGGCGGCGCTGCCGCTGATTTGGGCGGCTGCCGTCGGGGTAGAGTTCCTGGTGGACCGCTCCAGCCTGGGCAAGCTGCCCAGCTACGGGCTGTACCTGCTGGTGCTGGCCGTTCCCCTGGCGCTGGGGGTTTCAATGCTCAGACAGGAGGGACGGCTTGCAAAAGGAACTGATTGAACGGATGAACGCCCTGGCGCGCAAGCGCAAGGCGGAGGGGCTGACGGAAGCGGAAACCGCCGAGCAGGCGGAACTGCGCCGGCGATACCTGAAAGCCTTCCGTGAGGGCATGGAAGCCCAGCTGGACCAGGTCTGGCTGGAACAGGAGGACGGCTCGTATGAAAAGCTGCGGAAAAAGCAGGAGTAGGCTGGCGCTGATTCTGCTGGCGGCGTTGCTGCTGCCGGTGCTCGCCTGGCCTGCCCGGGGCGCCGCGCCCCCGGTGCTGTACAACGCGAAAATCAGCCTGTACTTCCCCAACAGCACGACCAACGCCTACGCGCAGCCCGACCTGAACAGCCAGGTGCTGGCCAACTACAAGCCCGGGCATCCCATCCAGATCGTGGACGTGCAGCCCAACTTCGTGGGCATCCTGGTGGGCAGCCGGGTCGGCTGGGTGCTGCGCCACCGCATCATGGACCCGGTAGCCGTCGACTTTGAAAACACGCCGCGCTTCGGCACGGCGGTCAACCATTACTTCGCCGCGATGGGCGGAGCCGTGGAGGTCAAGGCCGCGCCGGACGCGGGCAGCGAGACCCTGATTACCCTGCAGGAAGGCGCACTGCTGGGCTTCCTGGACGTGCAGGACGGCTGGGCGCGCACCATCTTCAAGCGGCAGTACGGGTATGTGGACACCCGCAGGCTGCCTGAACTGCGCATGGTGGCGCAGACGGAGGAGGCGGGGACGGAGGACGTCCCCATCGCCGTGTACAACTCCTTCTACGACATCTCCGACAACGACAACAACCACAACCGCATCAGCAACCTGGCCGTGGGCGGCCAGCGCATGTCCAAGACCCTGCAGCCCGGGCAGGTGCTGGACTTCAACGGCGAGGTCGGCCCCTTCACCGCCCGGAACGGCTACAAGCCCGCCGGGGCCCTGGTGGACGGCGAACTGGTGTTCGACGTGTACGGCGGCGGCTCCTGCCAGGTGTCCAGCACCCTGTACAACGTGGTGCTCCAGCTGTCCGGGCTGACGGTGCTGCGCCGGGCGCCGCACGGCGCCAACGGCATCAAGTACCTGCCCCACGGGGTGGACGCCTCCTCCGGCATGCTCAACTTCGTGTTCCGCAACGACTATCCCTTCCCCGTCAGCATCACCGCGCATGTTCAGGACGGCTCCCTGTTCATCGCGTTTTACAAGGCGTCATGAAAAAGCTTGGTTTGATTATCCTCCTTTGCGCCCTCCTGGCCGGCGTGTCCGCGATGGCGGAGCCGGCGCCCGAAACCGCGCTGTATACCGGGACGCTGCGCGTGGGCGCCCCGGTGATGGCCAGGACGGACGGCGACGGGGATATCGGATACATCCCCAAGGGCAAGGCCGTCGAAGTGCTGGAGGTGCTGCCCTACTGGCTCCGCGTGCGCTACAAGGGCACCCTGACCGGATACATCAAGCGCAGCAGCATGTCCGACACCAGCGTCAAGACGCTGGACCCGGCTATCACCCCCCCCTACTCCACCGTGCCCTGCGAATGGCTGGCCTGGGTGAAGGGCGAGGCGGCGGTGCGGTCCATGCCGCAGGAGGACGCGGAGGCGCTCATCACGCTGCGGGAAGGGGCGCGCATCGCGCTGGTGGATATCACAGACGGATGGGGCCGCATCATCTTCCACCGCCAGTACGGCTATATCGACACCAGGCTCCTGAGCGAAATCCAGCCGATCAACCAGGGCGGCCTGCCCGGGGACGACGCGCCGATTGCCGCGTATACGTCCTTTTACCGCATCACCACCGACCAGAGCAACCTCAACCGCATCGTCAACATCCAGGTTGCCAACGACCGGTTTGCCCTGTATACGCTGGCGCCCGGCGGGAAGCTGGACTTCAACGCGAACATCGGCCCCTACTCCCGCCGCAACGGCTACCTGCCCGCCAACGTGCTTGTCAAGGGCGAGGTGGTGCAGGGCTATGGCGGGGGAACCTGCCAGGTGTCCAGCACACTGTATAACGTGACCCTGCAGCTGCCGGGCATCGAAATCATCCGGAGAAGGGCCCACGGCCCCGCCGCAGCCAGCTACCTGCCCCACGGCGCGGACGCGGCGGTCGGCAGTGACACGCAGAACTTCATCATCCAAAACCAATATCCATACCCCGTGCGCATTGACGGTACCGCCCAGGACGGGGCGCTGACCATCGCCATCTACCGGGCGGAAAGCGCGGCGGCAAGGCTGCCGGCGGACGAGGGCGGCAGCCTGGAACCCGAATCCCCCTGACCAGCCGCCCATTGGCGGGGCTTCGCACTTCAAGCCTTGATGCCGGCAAGCGCCGGCATTACTTATTATCTAAAGATATCCGATGCCAAAGGGCACCTCGCGGGCAACGCCGTTTGACATCGCCGTCAGGGACAGGTAAGGTATCCGCGGAGCATTCAATAGAAAACAATCATGAATACAGAATCGGAGGGCGCCTGGCCTATGAAAAAGCCGACCAAAACC
>JAAZAQ010000242.1 GCA_012514225.1 Clostridiales bacterium
CCGGCCCTGAGGATGGGCACCAGGGCGACCTTCCTGTCCGAGAGCATCTTCGTCTTCGTCCTGGCGATGGGCGTCTCGATTTCCACCTCCACCAGCGGAAAATCCTTGGTGATTTCGTAGACCATCAGCATGGACAGCTCGTCCACCAGGTCCCGGAAGTCCTTCATGGAGGTGTTCTTGTCCCTCAGCAGGGACACCTTGTGCTGGATGAGGGGATGCCCGAAAATGAAGACGTCGCCGTTCATACCTTCCTCCATTACGCTGCTTTTTCCAAGGAGAGATACTAACGGAATCGCCGCCCGATGTAAAGGCGGAATTTCTCCCGGCATTCAGACGGCGGCATGCGAACCCCCCGCGATGGCGTATCTGCCGTAAAACACCCCGCCGGCAAAAGGCGCCGCACCGATTCCATCCCGGCTTAACGCCTGAATGGACAGAGCAGCCCGTGAACGCGCAGGGTCAGCGCGCCGCCTCCAAACGCCAGACACCCAGCCCTTCGCGCTGCGCCGCATCCTGGGCGGCCAGGAAAAACGCCTGGTATCGGACGTTGGGCCGAATCACCAGCACCGAGGCGTATCCCAGGCGGACTAGCCGCAGGTTCAGCAGCGTGCCGTCCTCCAGCCAGACATGGCACAGCCGGCGGCCGTAGCGGTCGGTCCGGCGTTCGTCATATTCCAGGAAGACCGCCTTCCCCTCAATCGCAAGGGTCACGTAGTCCGACGCTTCCTTGCCGCCCGGCTGTTGCGGCATGTCGGGATGAACGGTCTCCGGCGTGTCGATATTGAGAAAGCGCACCTTGTGCGTCACCGGGACGCCGTCCTCCACAACCTGGAACCAGGCGGTGTCCCCGTCCACCACGCGTTCGCAGACTGCGGGCGTGAGGGATGCGGCGGCCGGCATCGGGGGCTGGGGCGTCCAGGGGGCGGCAAAGGCGGGATACGCCATCAGCAGCGCCGCCGCAATAGTGAAAACCCTTAATCCCCGCACACCGAACACGCCCTTTCATAACCGGCGCCGACGGCGTCCTCCAGAGCCATGCCGCTCGCTTCAGGATTCGACCGGACATACCGGCAGTCGGCGCTGAGGTGATATACCTTGCCCTTGGGCAGGACATACACCGTGCCGGACGAAAAATCCGCGAAACCGACCAGCATGTCTTCCTGCGCTCCCCGGAGCTCGGCCATCCGGTCCAGGGCGGCATCCCATTGCGCCTTGTCCCGCGGGTCAAGCTCGCCGTACCATTGGATAAACGCCTGGATCTGCTCGCCCATGGGCCTGGAGCTGTCCAGCGTTACGCTGTTTGCAGCTGAAAACACCGTCAGGGCAAGGGCGCACAGCAGGAACGTGATTGCCGCGAGGCGCGTGCTTTGGCTTTTCATGGTTCCTCCGCGTCTGGGCTTATGGGATTGGCAAGTCAGCGACGGATTTCAAGGCAATCGCCGACGCCTTCTCCGCGGTATTCCGGGACTGCGCCAATTTTATCACATTCTGAGCAGCATCCCAAACGGGCCGCAGGGAGCGGGCAGGGGAACACACGGGAATCCCCTGATTCGTTTTCCTTCTATGCTCCACACGAGCCGTACCATTTGACATACGGAAAGCGACCAAATCTGACGAAGCCCCTTCAGGCGAGAGCCCCGATTGAGAATCCGCCCTGTCTGCAGATGGAAAAAATGAAGAAGGGGCCTTCCGGCCCCTCCCCCTTGCGGTTGGCGTCCCGCCGCTTTCCTTATCAGCCGCCTTTCAGTTCCCCGCCTCCCGCGCCAGCAGGGTGAGCAGGTAGAGGAATTCCTCCTTGTAGGGGTCGCCCGGCACGCCGGCGTCCCCGCGCAGTAGCTCCAGGGCGGAGGCGTAGGTGGCGCTTCCCTTCCACTCGCTGTCCCTCAGCAGCATGCCGGCCTCGGCGACCGCGGCGGCGAAGCGCAGGTTCTTGCCCATCTCACGGGGTTCCCGGTTCGTCAGCGGATAGGCGTACAGGCGGCTCTCGTCCCCGTCGGGCGCCTTGGCCCGGACGGAAAGGGTGAGCAGTTCCTCCCCCGCATCGCCATCCTGCGCCGCGGGCTGGTATTTGCTCTGGGTTTCCCCGATGTCAAAGGCGCTGTCCCTGGGCACCAGCTCGTAGAGCACCGTCAGGCGGTGGCCGCTGCCCAGCTCGCCCCCGTCCTTGCTGTCGTCGGCAAAGTCCTCGGCGGCCATTACGCGGTTTTCGTACCCGATGAGGCGGTAACCCTTCAGGAGGGCGGGGTTGAAGTCCACCTGCAGCTTGACGTCCTTGGCCACCGCGAAGAAAGTGGCGCCGATCTCGGTCACCAGCGCCTTGCGGGCCTCGTAGATGGTGTCGATATAGCTGTAGTTGCCGTCGCCGCGGTCGGCCAGGGCTTCCAGCTTGTTGTCCTTGTAGTTCCCGTCCCCAAAGCCCAGGACGCTGAGGAAAATGCCCCCCTGCTTCTTTTCCTCCACCATCCTTGCCAGGGAGCCCTC
>JAAZAQ010000243.1 GCA_012514225.1 Clostridiales bacterium
ATGGGGCTGCAGGAGCGGGAAATCGACCTTCAGGAAAGCATCCGCCTGCACCTGCGCGACATCGGGCAGGACGAGGGGCTGCACGACGCCGCCTTCGAGAACGCCCAGGCGCGGGAGCGCACCCAGGTGCTGATGGACAAGGCCAACCAGCTGGGCGGCCTGATGGCCGGGACGGGCGACCTGAGCGAGCTGGCGCTGGGGTTCACCACCTTCGGCGGGGACCACCTGAGCATGTACGGCGTCAACGCCGGCCTGTACAAGACCGCCATCCGGCTGGTCCTGGCCCACCTGGCGCAAAAGGAGGAGAACGCCGGGCTGAGGGGCGTGCTGGCCGACATCCTGGACACGCCGGTCAGCCCGGAGCTGCTGCCGGCGAAGGACGGCGCCATCGCCCAGAAAACCGAGGACATCCTGGGGCCCTATCTCGTCAACGACTTTTTCCTCCATTTGTTCCTGGCGGAGGATGTGCCGCCGGAAGCCCTGCTGGCGCGGGCGGAGGAGGCCTTCCGGGGGGAATATGGGCGGGAGGCCCTTTCGGGGATGCTGGCGCGGTTTTTCCGGCGGTTTTTCCGCAGCCAGTTCAAGCGCAGCTGCCTGCCCGACGGCCCGGCGCCGCTGGGCGTGTCGCTGTCGCCGCGGGGGTTTTTCGCGATGCCCTCCGACATGTCCGCGGAGGCCTGGCTGGGTACAATCGACGGGGATGAATAAACCGGGAGGGACGACATGCGCAACCTGACCCTGCTGACGGACCTGTACCAGCTGACGATGCTGTACGGCTACCACAAAAACGGCATGAGCGGCCGCCGCGCCGAGTTCACGATGTTTTTCCGGCATGCGCCGGGGCTCAACTACGCGGTGATGGCGGGAAACGAGCAGCTGAGGGACTACCTGCTGGAACTGCGCTTCGGGCCGGAGGACCTGAGCTACCTGGACAGCCTGAAGCTGTTCGACCGGGATTTCCTGGACAGCCTGCGGGACTTCCGCTTCACCGGGGACATCGACATCGTCCGGGAGGGCAGCATCATCTTCCCCAACGAGCCCATCGTGCGCGTGGAGGCGCCGCTGGCGCAGGCGCAGCTGATCGAGACGGCGATGCTCAACCTCATCGGGCACCAGACGCTGATCGCCACCAAGGCCAACCGCGTCGCGCGGGCCGCGAAGGGCGGGCGGGTCATGGAGTTCGGCCTGAGGCGCGCGCAGGGCCCCGACGCGGGCGTGCTGGGCGCGCGGGCGGCCTTCATCGGCGGCTGCGGCTCCACCAGCAACGTCAAGGCCGGCCAGCTGTTCGGCATCCCCGTGAGCGGCACGCACGCGCACAGCTGGGTGATGAGCTTTGGCAGCGAGCTGGAAGCCTTCCGCGCCTACGCCGACAGCTTCCCGGACAACTGCCTGCTGCTGACGGACACCTACGACACCCTGGCCTCCGGCGTGCCCAACGCGATTACCGTCTTCCGCGAGCTGCGCGCCCGCGGACACGAGCCGGTGGGCATCCGGCTGGACTCCGGCGACCTGGCCTACCTGAGCATCCAGGCGCGGCGGATGCTGGACGACGCGGGGTTTGAGAAGACCCTCATCGTCGCCAGCAACGACCTGGACGAAACCATCATCCGGGACCTGAAGCTGCAAGGCGCGCGCATCGACGTGTGGGGCGTGGGCACCAAGCTGATTACCAGCGCCGACCGCTCCGCCTTCGGCGGCGTGTACAAGATGTGCGCGCTGGAGACGGACGGGCGGATGGAGCCCAAAATCAAGCTGTCGGACAACCCGGAGAAGGTGACCCTGCCCGGGCGGCAGGAGCTGTACCGGCTGTACACCGCGGACGGCATGGCGGCGGCGGACCTGATCGCGCTGGCCGACGAGGAATTCGACTTCACCCGGCCGCTGACGATTTTCGACCCGCAGGACACCTGGAAAAAGATGACGCTGACGGACTACACGGCCCGCAAGCTGCTGGAGCCCTTTTTCGCAGGCGGCGCGCCCGCCGGCCCCTCCCCCGCGCTGCCGGAAATCCAGGCCTGGCGCCGGCAGGACGAGGGCACCATCTGGGAGCAGCACCTGCGCCTGGTGTACCCGAGTGCGTTCAAGGTGGACCTGTCCGACCGCCTGTGGGCCCTGCGGCACGCGATGCTGCACGAAGGGGACGGGGAGGGCAAGGCGTGAACCCGCTGATGAAGAAGCTGCAGCTGAAGGGCGAAGCCCTGTGCCTGGTCCGCCTGCCCGGGGCGCTGGACGCGCTGTTCCCCCCGGAGGCCGTCCGGACGGAACTTCCCCCGCAGGGCGCGGTGGCGGTGCTGGCCTTCGCGGAAACCCGGGAAGAACTGGACGGGTTGATTTCAACCGTCATGCCGCGGCTGGCGCCCGGCGCGGTCGTCTGGTTCGCCTACCCGAAAAAATCCTCGCGGCGCTACCGCTCGGACATCACCCGGGACACCGGGTGGGAGGG
>JAAZAQ010000244.1 GCA_012514225.1 Clostridiales bacterium
AGCGCCAGCATTTCCGGCACGCCGAGCTTGCAGGCGATCAGGCTGTCGCGGGACTTGATGTCCGTCCCGTAGTAGCAGGGGTGCAGAAAGGGCGGGGAGGTGATGCGCAGGTGCACCTCCCGGGCGCCCGCCTCCCGGAGCAGGCGGACGATTTTCCGGCTGGTGGTCCCGCGGACGATGGAGTCGTCCACCAGCACCACGCGCTTACCGGAAACGACGGCGGAGACGGGGTTGAGCTTGATGTGAACCGCCGCGCCCCGGTCGCTGGTCCCCGGGTTGATGAAGGTGCGGGCGATGTACTTGTTTTTGATGAAACCCAGGCCATAGGGAATGCCGGAAGCCCGCGCGTAGCCGATCGCGCCGTCGATGCCGCTGTCGGGGACGCCCACGACGATGTCCGCCTCCACCGGGTGCTCCCGGGCCAGGAACTCCCCGGCGCGGGCGCGGGCCCCGTGGACGCTGACGCCGTCCACCACAGAGTCGGGCCGCGCGAAATAGATGTACTCGAACACGCAGGAGGAGCGCTTGCCCGCGGCGCACGCGGACGTGATACTGCGCACGCCGGAGGCGTCGAAGACGACGATTTCCCCGGGCAGGACGTCGCGCACGAACGCCGCGCCGGTCACGTCCAGCGCACAGGATTCCGAGGCGACGACGTAGCCCCCCTCCGGCAGCCGGCCGTAGCACAGGGGGCGGAAGCCCCGGGGCCCGCGCGCGGCGATCAGCTTCCGGGGCGTCATGAGTGTAAGGGTATAGCTGCCCTCCAGGCTGGCCATGGCGCGCAGGAGCGCTTCCTCGGTCGATGAGGCGTTCAGCCGCTCCCTTGTGATGACGCAGGAGATGACCTCGGCGTCGCCGGTCGTGTGGAAGATATGGCCTTCGCTTTCAAAGGAATCCCGCAGGCCCGCGTAGTTGGTCAGCGCGCCGTTGTTGGCCAGCGCCAGCCGGCCCTTGCGGTGGTTGATGACAATGGGCTGCATGTTGGCCCTGCCACGGCTGTCGTCGGTGCCGTAGCGCACGTGCCCGACCGCGATCTGCCCAAAGCCCAGCTCCTCCAGGATGCGCGGGCCCATGACCTCGCTGACCAGCCCCGCATCCTGGTGCACCCGGAACAGCCCGTCCTCGTTGACCGCGATGCCGCAGCTTTCCTGCCCGCGGTGCTGAAGGGCGCACAGCCCCAGGTAACAGTCCATCGCGACGGGCCCCAAGCGGTCCCGGTACACGCCCAGCACGCCGCACTCCTCCCCGATCTCAGGCATGGTCCGCCTCCCGGCGCAGGACGCGCCGCGTGAGCGCGAGCGCCTCCACCGGACGGCCCGCGTCCAGCACGCGCATGTTGCCCGCGGCAATCTCGTCCATCAGCACCAGTTCCCCGTCCGCCAGGCCGAACTCGTACTTGATGTCGACCAGCTCCAGACCGGCCCTGTCCAGCTCCTCCGCGACAATTTTCGTGATGGCGCGGGTCAGCGCCGACAGTTCGTCATAGCGCGGGCGGTCCATAATGCCCAGGGCTTCCAGCGCCTCCGCGGTAATCAGCGGGTCGCCCCGGCCGTCGTCCTTCAGGGTCATCTCCACGTAATCCTGGAGCGGCGCGCCCGCTTCCACGTACGCGCCGTAGCGGCGGACGAAGCTGCCCGCGGCGCGCCGGCGGCAGATGACCTCAACGCCCTTGCCGAAGGGCACCGCGGCCAGGGCCTCCATGGTGTTCTCCTCCAGGTTCGCGGAGAGGAAGTGGGTCTTCAGCCCAGCCTTTTTCAGCAGCTTGAAGAAGTGCGCGGACATCGCGAGGTTTTCCCTCCCCATGCCCTCGATGGAGAGCCCCACGGTGTTGGCGCCCGGGTCGAACACGCCGTCCGTCCCGGTGACGTCGTCCTTGAAGCGCAGCAGCACCCTGCCTTTGTCCAGGCGATACACGTCCTTCGTTTTCCCCTGGTAAACCAGTTTCCGCCCGTCCATTTCGCCCTTTCTCCTTCTTCAATCCGAAAGCCGCGCCTGAAGCGCCGCGTCCTGCTCCGTGATTTTCTGCGCCATGCCGGCGCGCGCCGCTTTCAAGGCCTGGCGCAGCGCCCCGTCCCCGATCGCCAGCATCTGCGCGCAGAGGAGGGCCGCGTTGCGCCCCCCGTTCACCGCGACCGCGGCGACGGGAACCCCCGGGGGCATCTGCGCCGTGGACAGCAGGGCGTCCAGCCCGCCCAGGCCGCCCGAGGCGACCGGAACCCCGACGACCGGGAGCACGCTCAGCGCCGCGACCGCGCCGGCGAGGTGGGCGGCCATCCCGGCGATGCAGATGAAGGCGCCGGCGTCAGCTTTTTCCGCGCCGAACACGATGTCCCGCAGCGCGACCGGCGTGCGGTGGGCGGAACAGACCCGGACGGCATGGGGCACGCCCAGTTCCTCCAGCGCATTGGCGGCTTCCCTGCACACGGGCTCATCGCTCAAACTCCCCATGATAATGACGACTTTTTTCATCCGAATCCCTCCGTGTTTCCCCGCATGGCGCCGGGAGGCGAACCCGCCCCGGCGCCCGGCTCCGCAAAAACAGAAAAGGCAACTCCATCAGGTTTCACGCCGTGGGTTGACTCTTTGCACCCACATCATAGGCCGGGCGGCAAAGGGATGTCAAGAATAAAATCGAACAAAATATAATTCAAACCGATAATCGTTCGTGTTTTTGCGCGCGTTTTGCCTGGTCTGGCCCTTGAAAGACGTCCGCTTATGATGCAGACACGTACTTTCTCTGCGCCCGCGCCTGCGCGGCGGCGGCGTTCGCCCGAATGGGAAGAGAAGCGGAAGCCATATGAACAGCTTTTAAAAGCCAGGGATATCGACGACAAGACGGCGATGACCTCCATGGCGCGCCGCCTCACGATGCTGCAGGCAATCCGGCCGATACCCCCCGATGCCGGCGCCGTGCCGCACGCGCCTTGGGCGCGCAAGCCCCGGCGTTTGCCTGCCGCGCCGCCGGGCGGTACAATGGTCGGCAATGAAAGGCTTGCCGGCGGGCAAGGCAGCCGCAAAAAGCAGGGATGAACGGAGGTGCCGATGCAGACCGGAATGGGCCGCGGGCGGACCGGTTTCCTGACAGAGGAAGAGAAGGCGGACAGGCCAAAGATTACGCGGGCCTTTCTCCTGCGCATCCTCTCCTACCTGGCGCCCTACTGGAAGCAGATGCTGCTGGTGCTGCTGGCCATCCTGGCGGCCACGGTGCTGCGCCTGCTGCCCTCCATCCTCGCGGGCCGCATCATCGACGAGGGCCTGATCGGGCGCGACCTGAACGCGCTCGTCTTCCTGATCGCGCTGTCCGTCGGGGTCACGCTGCTGGCGAACCTGGTCGGCCTGCTGGAAAGCTACCTGAACACCTGGGTGTCCGAGCAAATCAGCTTTGACATGCGAAACCGCATGTTCCGGCACCTGCAGGGCATGAGCCAGCGTTTCTTCACCGCCAACCAGCAGGGCGACCTGATTACCCGGATGACCAGCGACATCGGCGGCGTGCAGCAGACCATCTCCGGCACCTTTACCGGCATCCTCTCCAACGTCCTGACCCTGGTGGTGGCGGCGGCCGCGATGTTCCGGAAGAACTGGATCCTGGCCCTGGTCGGCCTGGTCATCGTGCCGCTGTTCGCCCTGCCCACGCGCCGGGCGGGCAAGACGCGCTGGACGCTGACCCGGGAAGCCCAGGAGAGCCAGGACGAAATCAACGGCATCCTCAGCGAAACGCTGTCGGTCAGCGGGCAGCTGCTGGTCAAGCTGTTCGGGCGGGAAGCCCACGAGGAGGGGCGCTACGAGGAAGCGAACCGCAGGATGGTCCGGCTCAATATCCGCCAGAGCATGGCCGGCCGCTGGTTCCGTGTGGTGCTCAACACCTTTTCCAGCATCGGGCCGATGCTGGTGTACCTCATCGGAGGCTTTCTGATGATCCGCAAAGGCGCGGACCTGACGGTGGGCGACATCACGGTGCTGGTCACCCTGCTGGGGCGGATGTACGGGCCGATGAACTCGCTGCTGAACATGCAGGTGGACTGGATCCGCTCCATGGCGCTGTTCACCCGCATCTTCGAGTACTTCGACCTGCCCCAGGAGGTGAGGAACGCGCCGGACGCCGTCACGCCCAGAACCACGAGGGGCGAGTTGGTGTACGACCAGGTGGACTTCGCCTATGAGCCGCAGCGGCAGATCTTGAAGGACGTCTCCTTTTCCCTGCCGGCCGGCCGCACCGTCGCCATCGTGGGGCCGTCCGGCGCGGGGAAGAGCACCATCATCCACCTGCTGCTGCGGCTCTACGACGTCAGCGGCGGCGCCATCCGGCTCGACGGCGTGGACATCCGGCGGCTGGACCTGGCCTACCTGCGCCGGAACATCGGCCTGGTGACCCAGGACACCTACCTGTTCAACGGCACCATCCGCGAGAACCTGCAGTATGCCGCGCCGGAGGCCGATGATGCCCGGCTGGAGGAAGCCTGCCGGAAGGCCAACATCCATGACTTCATCGTTGGGCTTCCCCAGGGATATGACACGCAGGTGGGAAACCGGGGGATGAAGCTGTCCGGCGGGGAAAAGCAGCGCCTGTCGATTGCCCGGGTGCTGCTCAAGGACCCGGCCATCGTCGTGTTCGACGAGGCCACGTCCTCGCTGGATTCCATCGCCGAGAGCCTCATCCAGCAGGCTGTGGGGCCCATGCTCGCGCGGCGCACCAGCATCGTGATCGCCCACCGGCTGTCCACCGTGCTGGCGGCGGACGAAATCCTGGTGCTGCAGGACGGGCGCGTCGTCCAGCGCGGCACGCATGCCGAACTGTTGGCCGGGGGCGGGCTGTACGCGCGGCTGTATGAAACGCAGTTCGGGGCGGCGGAGGAAACGCGGCCGCCGGCGGGGCAACCTGAACCACAAAAAAACGGGCGGCGCCCGGATGAAAGGGAAACAGGATGAAGGACACGTATCGGAAACTGCTCGCAGAGTGCGAGGGGGCACGCGCGGTCAACACGCACTGCCACCACCTGCCGGACGGCTTTCAGCAGGGGCAGACGCTGGATATCCTGCTGGAAAACAGCTACGCGGCCTGGAACGGGCTAACGCCCGGCCGGACAGGCGAATCCAGGGACGATTACTGCCGGCAGCTGCGCGCGACGGCCAGCTTTCACTGGCTTGAGAAGGGCCTGCAGCGGCTGTGCGGGATGGACGCCCCGCTGTGCGCCGCCACCTGGGACGCCTATGACGCGAAGGTGCGCGCGCTGACGGCGGACGCCGGGTTCCACCTGCGGGCCCTCCGGGAGGACTGCGGGTACGACCGCGTCATCCTGGATTCCCTGGCGCCCTGCGGCCGGCAGGAGACGGACGAAACGCTGTTCGTCCCCACCTACCGCGTCAACATGTTCCTGTTCGGATACGGCAATGACGCGAAGGACCACAACGGCCGCCATCCCCTGGCCTGCTGCGGCTGGGACCGGATGCCCGGAAGCTATCCGGAATTCCTTGCTGCGGTGCGGAACGAAATCCGCATGGCGAAAGACCGGGGCGCCGTCGCGCTGAAAAGCGCGCTGGCCTACGACCGCGGGCAGCGCTTCCTTCCGGTGTCCCCCGAGCAGGCGGCCGCCGGCTACCGGAACCCGGAGGCAAGCCCAGAGGACGTCATCCGCTTCCAGGACGGCGTGTTCCGGGAAATCTGCGCGGCCGCCGGGGAAACCGGCCTGCCGCTGCAGGTCCATACCGGGCTGGGGCTGCTGAAGGACAGCGCCGCGATGCAGCTGAGGGACCTGATTGCCGATTATCCCGGCACCCGCTTCGTGCTGTTCCACGGCTCCTTCCCCTGGACGCAGGACGTGGTGGCGCTGACGCGCACCTTCCAAAACGTCTACGCGGACCTGTGCTGGCTGCCCCTGCTGTCCGCCGCCGCCTGCGAATCGCTGCTGCGCGAGCTGCTCGAATCCGTCACCCCCCTGCGCCTCGCCTGGGGCTGCGACACCTGGCACAGCTTCGAAAGCCTGGGCGCGCGCATGGCGATGAACCACGTGCTGGCGAAAACCCTTTCCGGGTTGATCGATGAGGGAAGGATTGACCCGGCGCAGGCGGAATACGTCATCGGGTGCGTCCTGAAGGAGGGGGCGAAGCGCTGCTACGGGCTTTGAAACCGACCCGGGCGCGCCCGGCCGCGTGAACCCACTGCCCAACTTCCGGGGTACAGCGCAGGACGGCTGCGGTCATCCTTCATCCGGGCCGCGTCAGCCGCCCTTCCCGGGCTTGCCTTCCGCCGGGGCGCCCGGCCCGCCGCCCAGCACGGAGGCGGTGAACCCCTGATAGTTACGGGCCTTTTCCCGGCCTTCCTCCGACAGCGCCGAGACCCTCGCCAGGCAGCCCTGGGGCACGCCAAAGGGGCAGACCTTGTCGTGGAAGACGTCCGGATGCCAGAAAAAGGTCAGGACGGCGGCGACGGCGAGCCAGACCAGCATCATCGGAAAGTCCTTCCCGACGACCTTGCGGCTGACGATGAAGACCGCGACGGTCAGCGCCAGGGACGCCCAGGCAAATTTCCCGCCGGACAGCCATCCGGGCGTCGGACGGTTTTTGGCGCCTGATTTCGCTTTCAGCCCGGATACCCACAGCATCAGGGTGTTCATCGGGCAGGCCAGCATGCAGTAGAGCCGCTTGCCGTACAGCAGGGGGAAGGCCAGGCTGAGCAGGTAGACGGCGAGCCAGAGGAGCAGGAAGCCTTGCCTCAGGAGGAAGAAGAACAGGGCGAGGAACAGCACCCTCAGCCAGGGGGCGGCTTTTTTCACGGGAACCCCTCCTTTTGGGAATGATGGCCGGATTGTACTGGAATCGCACAGATAAAAGTGTTACCATTGGCACACTTGGAGGTGGTTTCTTGCGCCGGGAAGTCCATCCCCTGCCGTCCGTGCCGATTTTGTCCCCCTTGCCCGGAGAGCTGCTGGAGCGCCTGCGGGAAGAGGGCAAACTGGGTGTGAAGAGCTACCGCAAAGGGCAATTGGTGCACGCGGAGGGCGAGCCCTGCCTGGCGGTGGAGGTCGTTCTGTCCGGGCAGGTGGCGGTGGAGCGCATCGGGGAGGACGGAAGCCTGATGACCATCTCCGCCTTCCGGTCCGGGGACTGCGTCGGGGGAAACCTGCTGTTCTCCGGCGACCCGACCTACCGCCTGGCGGTCACTGCGACACGGCAGACACAGCTTTTGGCCATCGGCAAACAGACGCTGCTCTCGCTGTTTCGGGAGAGTGAGGCATTTTTGCTGGCCTACCTGCGGTATGTCGCCGACAACGCCGGGGTGCTGGAGGGCAAGCTCAAGTACTACGCCAACCTGCCCGCCCGCCGGCGCGTCCTGAACTTTCTGGAATCCGAGCAAAGGCTGCAAGGCGCAGGGCGCATCCTGCTGCCCGCCAGCAAGAAGGCGCTGGCGGCGCAGCTTGGCATGCAGCGCACCTCCTTCTCCCGGGTGCTCCGGCAATTGCGGGACGAGGGCGCGCTGGAATTCGACCGGGACAGCATTACCATCAAGGCGCCGCTGCAATCCGCGGCGCGGGAAAGGAACTGAGGATGAAACTGTTCGAGCCCCTGAAAATCAAGAACCTGAACCTCAAGAACCGCGCCGTGATGCCGCCGATGTGCATGTATGCCGCCTTTGGCGGGGACGGCAAGGTCAGCCCCTTCCACCTGGCGCATTACGCGGCCCGCGCCATCGGGCAGACGGGGCTGGTTATCGTGGAGGCCACAGGCGTCCGCCCGGAGGGCCGTATCAGCGACCAGTGCCTGGGGCTGTGGGAGGACGGGCAGACGGAAGGCATGGCCCGGCTGGCCCGGGCCATCCGGGAGCAGGGGGCCGTGCCCGCGCTGCAGATTAACCACGCGGGCCGCAAATCCCTGGTGAGCGGCCACCGGCGCCTGGGTCCCTCCGCCCTGCCCTACGACGGGCGCGCGGTCGCCTATGAGGAGATGACCACGCAGGACATCGCGCAGGTGCTGGACGCCTACCGGGCGTGCGCCCGGCGCGCCAACGAGGCGGGGTTCGAGGGGCTGGAAATCCACGCCGCGCACGGCTACCTGCTCCACCAGTTCCTCAGCCCCCTTTCCAACGCGCGGAAGGACAAGTACGGGCAGGACCGCGCGCTGTTCCTCAGGGAGGCTGTGCAGGCCGTCTGCGAGGGCTGGCCGGAAGAAAAGGCGCTGTGGATGCGCATTTCCGCCTCCGACTGGCTGCCCAACAGCGTGGCGCCCGGCGACTGGATTCGGTGGCTGGCGGAACTGCCCCGGAAGATGGACATGGTGCATGTCTCCGGCGGCGGGCTGCAAAAGGCACAGGTTCATTCCTATCCCGGTTATATGCTGCCGCTGGCGGAGGAAATCAGGCGGGGCACCGGGCTGCCCGTCATCGGGGTGGGCTTTTTGGACGAGGACCAGCTCATCCTGGAGGCGCTGGAGTCCGGCCGCTGCGACCTGGTCTCCCTGGGCCGGAGCCTGCTGCGCAACCCGAACAAGGTCGTCGACATCGCCTGGCGGCTGGGCCTGACGGAATGGGTGCCCAAGCAATACGAGCGGGCGTACCGGGAACGGATTTAGGCGGAGACGGGAAGCCCGCTGATGGAAGTGCGGGAAATGAGTTTATGTCAGGAGGCATCCAATGATGAAAGCGAACAGAAACCTGACACGGCTGGCGGCGACGCTGCTGTGCCTGCTGATGCTCCCCGCGGCCGTCTGGCCGCCGGCGGGGGCGGAGCAGGCGCGGGCGGACTGGTCGCGGGGGACCCTGCTGTTCCTGGGGCGCTACGAGCAGGACAACGTCACCGGCAACGGGCCGGACAGCATCGCCTGGCGCATTCTGGACATTCAGGGGGATGAGGCGCTGGTGGTCTCGGAGAAAGTATTGGACCGCATGCCCTATCACGCGCAGGGCGGGGAATACATCCCCGTCACCTGGGAGGAAAGCAGCCTGCGGCAATGGCTCAACGGGGCGTTCCTGCAAAGCGCGTTCGACGACAGGGAGCGGGAAGCCATCGCGCAAAGCGAACTGGCCAATGAAGACCACCCCCGGGACAGGACGCCGGGCGGCAGCCCGACCAGCGACCGGGTTTTCCTGCTCAGCCAAAGAGAGGCGGAGCGCTTTTTCAGCGGCAAACCGGACCGGGTCGCCTTCCCATCCGCCTACGCCTTCGCCCGGGATACCATCTGCGGCGACGACGGGGCGGCTTTCTGGTGGCTGCGCAGCCCGGGCATGGACCCGGACCTGGCCGTCCGGGTGACCAGCGGCGGCGCGCTGGACCGGGGCGACCTGGTGACCAAGGAGCGAATCGGCCTGCGCCCCGCCATGAAGGTGCGCCTGTCCGTCCTGGCGGGCATGGCCGCCCCGGACGCCGGCGCGAGCGGGCAAGCGCCGGGCGGGGAGGCTTTCGTCGTCGGCGGGACGGTGCCCTTCGGCCGTTACGAACAAAACGGCGTGGAGCAGGACGGGCCGGAGGAAATCCAGTGGCGCATCCTGCGGATTGAAGGGAGGTTCGCCCTGCTGATTTCCCAGCATTGCCTGGACACCCAGCCTTTCCACCCTGATTGGGCAGGCGCATCCTGGGAGGATTCCTCCCTGAAAGCCTGGCTGAACGGCGCGTTCCTGAACGCCGCCTTCGGCGAGGATGAGCAGAAGGCCCTGCAAAGCGGCGTCCTGGGCGATGAACTGGTGTTCCTGCTGACCGAGTCGGACGCAGAAACGTACTTTATCGGCGAGAAGGACCGGGTCGCCATCAACACGCCCTACGCCCAGGCGCAGGAGAACACCGTGGACGAATCGGAAACCGGATGGTGGTGGCTGCGAACCCGCGGAAGCAAGGCGAACGCCGCGATGTGCGTCACCAGTTTCGGCGGAATCTTCTCGCGGTACCAGACGGAAATTTACTCCGTCCGCCCCGCTGTCTGGGTGAACCTGGAAACGATGCCGCAAGCGGACCCGGGGCGAAACCCCTGACGCGCCTGGACGCGCCGGCAGGAAGGCGCGGGGCTGACGGATACGCATCGGAGCCATGAAAAAAACAAGGGCGGAAGTTGGTTTCCCTGTATAATTATATTCAACGAACCGAAAGGCGAAGACGGATGCTGAACATCTCCACCACCATGAACCCGAACCCCGCCGCCAAGCCGGACCCGCAAAAGGAGCTGGGCTTCGGGCGCTCCTTCACCGACCACATGTTCCTGATGGACTATACCCGCGGGCGGGGCTGGCACGACGCGCGCATCGTGCCCTTCGCCAACCTGTCCCTGTCGCCGGCCACGATGGTCTTCCACTATGCCCAGGCGATGTTCGAGGGGATGAAGGCCTACCGCGCGCCGGACGGGCGCACGCTGCTGTTCCGCCCGCATATGAACGCCAGGCGCATGAAGGACACCTGCGGGCGGCTGTGCATCCCCGAAATCCCGGAGGACGATTTCGTGCAGGCGGTCAGCGAACTGGTGCGGCTGGAAAAGGACTGGGTGCCGGAGCGGGAGGGCTGCTCGCTGTACATCCGCCCCTTCGTCATCGCCACCGACAGCGTGCTGGGCGTCGCGTCCAGCAAGACCTATCTCTTCTGCATTATCCTGTCCCCTTCCGGCTCCTATTACGCCGGGGGGCTCAACCCCGTGTCCATCTGGATTGAGGAGGGCTACGTCCGCGCGGTGCGGGGCGGCATCGGGTTTACCAAGGCGGGCGGCAACTACGCCTGCTCCCTGGCCGCCCAGGAGCGCGCGCACGCGGCCGGCTGCGCCCAGGTGCTGTGGCTGGACGGCGTGGAGCGCAGGTACATCGAGGAAGTCGGCGCGATGAACATCTTTTTCCTCCTCGACGGCCGTCTCGCCACCCCCTCGCTGGACTGCGGCAGCATCCTGGCGGGCGTCACCAGGGACTCGGTGCTCCAGCTGTGCCGGGAATGGGGCATCCCGGCGGAGGAACGGCGCATCTCCATCGACGAATTGGTAGACGGCAGCAAAAGCGGCAAGCTGACGGAGGCCTTCGGCGCCGGCACCGCCGCGGTCATCTCCCCCGTGGGGGAAATGCGCTACCAGGGGCAGTCCCTCCGCGTCGGGGACGGCGGCATCGGCCCCCTCAGCCAGCGGCTCTTCCGCGGGCTGACGGACATCCAGTTCGGGCGCGCGCCCGACCCGCGCGG